>NZ_PDDL01000035.1:0-31181 GCF_020833785.1 Kocuria sp. CCUG 69068 | reverse complement strand
CCGGCCCGCGCGCTCAGCCCGGGCGCTGCTCGCGGGCGAGCACGCGCCGGCGGGTGGCGCGCACCAGGGCGGCCACCAGCCGCTCGAGGGGGCCCTGCCCCATGGCCTGGCGCCAGAGGAGGGCGAAGGCCATCGCCACGGCCACGTGGATCCAGAACCACAGCGGCTCGTCGTAGTGCACCTCGGCGGCCAGCGCGAGCAGGTGCGCCGAGTACACGGTGAGGGTCATCGCGCCCATGGCGCTCAGCGGCAGCAGCCAGGAGCCCCAGCGGCGGGCCAGCAGGAGGAACACGCCCAGGGCGGCCACCGCGGAGCCGAGGCCCAGCAGCAGGGCCGGCGGGGTGTTCGTGTACGGGCCGCCGACCGTCAGCCACCACCACGTGGTCGTCGGCAGCGTCGGGTCGGGGCCGAACACGATGACCTCGGTGACGAGCTCCTCGTCGACGCCGGGGGTGCGGGTCACGAGCTGGTCGAGGCCGCCGGCCCGGTCGACGAGCACCCAGGAGGCCAGCGAGGCCCCGGCGGCCAGCAGTGCCCCGCCCAGCACCAGTCCGGTCTGGACCCGGATCCCGGCGAGGTCGAGCCGGCCGATGGCCAGGCCGGTCAGCAGGTAGGCCAGGTACGGCAGGGCGGGGAAGGTCCCGGTCAGCAGCAGCCGGGCCGCGGTGGCCCCGGGGTCCCCGACGAGGTCGAGGTAGTCCGGGTTGTAGCGCTCCACGACCGGCAGGACGTCCCGCAGCAGGTGCACCAGCGCGGGACCGGCCAGGGCGAAGACCCCCGCCCAGACGAACAGGGCGCCGGCGGGCAGGCGCAGGAACGGGATCGCCAGCAGGAAGAAGGCCCCGTAGTAGACGAGGATGTTGACGGCCGGGACCTCGTCGATCGTGCTCCCGGGGAGCACGTGGTTGATCGCCAGCCCCAGGCCCGCGATCAGCAGCGCGCGGACGGCCACCCCCGCCCGGTCGGCGGTCATCGCCCGGCCGGTGTGCGGTGTCCGGCCACCGGTGCTGAAGGCCAGGCCCACGCCCGCCAGAAGGGCGAACAGCGCCGCGGAGCGGCCGGCGAAGACGGTCCACTGCGCGGTGGGCTCGAAGGTCTCCGGGTCCCACGAGGGCAGGATGTGGATCGCGATCATCCCGATCAGGGCCAGGCCACGGGCAGCGTCCACCCCGACGAGGCGGCGCTTGGCGGGTGCGGCGGCCGGGCTCGCGGTAGAACTCGCGGTCGAGCCCGTGGCCGGGTCGGCCGTCGCGCGGCCGGTCGAGGCCTCGTCCGCGGGCGGAGTGCTCGCCGGCCGCGCGGGGACCGGCGCCCACGGCACGGTCCTCGGCGGGCGGCCCCGGGAATCGGTCATGACAGCGGCCCCTTCAGCGCGGCAGGACGGCGGACCCCCTGCCCGCCGGACCGGTCGGAGGACCGGTGCACACCCCACCTTTGCTGGCGCACATGTGGTGGGCTTTTCGGAATGCTGTGCTTCCGCTGTGACGCGGCACACGCACCCGCCGGCGGGCGACCGGTCGCAGGACCGCCCGAGGCCTACACGGCCTCGGGGCGCCTCGACGAACGGAGGGCGCCGAGGACGGCGCGCACCCGGCGCGGCGCCGCAGCGGCGGCGGGAGCGGTGACCGGGGCCGTGGCCGACGACGACGGCACCACGACGGGGCGCTGGGCCGCCGTGTGCCGGTAGGCCATGGCCTGCAGCTCCACCACCGGGTACTCGAGGCTGCGCCGGGCGGACTCGGCGGGGCGGGTGGTGGCGAAGGCGGTGGCCGCGTCCTGCAGGGACCGCGCGGCGATGAACGGGGCGGCCGCTTCGACGTGGGGCCGCACCGCGTGGCGGTAGACGGCGCGGTCGGACTCGGCGCAGTCCTCCCACCGGGGTGCTCCGGGGTGGGCGGCCCGCTCGTACTGGGCGCGGGCGGCGGCCTCGACGGCGTCGGTGATGGTGATGGTGCGCATGTCCGCTCCTGGGTGTCCGGTGGGTGGCTGGCTCGAGTGGTTCCACTGTCCGTCCGGAGTCTGTGCCGGAGCTGTGCCGACCGCCCCGGCCTGTCTGAGAATCCCGGCGGCACGGCACAGGCTGCGCACAGCTTCCACAGGACGTGCGCCTAATCTGGTGCGCAACAGTGGCAGTGTCACGTCCGCCCGGCACCGGGAGCTCCCATGTCCTACTCCTCCAGCTTCTCCGTCCTCACCGAGGTCCTGCCTCGCCTGACCCACCCTGACGGCTCGCCGATCCGGGTGCTGGTGGTGGACGACGAGCCGGCGCTGGCCGATCTCGTGGCCATGGGCACGGGCATGTGCGGGTGGGACGCCCGGATCTCCCACGAGGGGTTCGACGCCGTCGCCCAGGCGCGGGACTTCGCCCCCGACGTGCTGGTCCTGGACCGGATGCTGCCCGGCCTGGACGGGCTGGAGGTCCTGGCCCGGATCCGCCAGTCCTACCCCGAGGTGCCGGTGCTGTTCCTCACGGCCAAGGACACGGTCCAGGACCGGATCGAGGGGCTCGCCTCCGGCGGGGACGACTACGTGACCAAGCCGTTCTCGATCGAGGAGGTGCTCATCCGGCTGCACCGGCTCGTGCAGCGCTCCGGGGTCGCCGCCCAGGACAGCGCCACCCTGGTGGTCGGGGACCTGGTGCTCAACATCGACAGCCGCGAGGTCACCCGCGCCGGGGAGCCGGTCGAGCTGACCACCACGCAGTTCGAGCTGCTGCGCTACCTGATGGAGAACCCGCGCCGTGTCCTGTCCAAGGCCCAGATCCTGGACAACGTGTGGCACTACGACTTCTCGGGCCAGGCCAACATCGTGGAGCTCTACATCTCCTACCTCCGCAAGCGGATCGACGCGGGCCGCTCCCCCATGATCCACACCGTGCGCGGCGCCGGGTACGTCATCAAGCCCGCGTCCTGATGCCGCACGGCCCGCTCCCCCCGCGCCGCCTGCGCCTGGCCACCCGGCTCATCGCCGGCGTGCTCGTCCTCCTGGCGGTGGTCCTGCTCGTGCTGGGCGCCACGATCGTGGAGCTCACCCGCCAGGACCTCGTCGAGCGGCTCGACGGGTCGCTGCGCCAGGCCACCGGGCGGGCGCTGACCTTCACCCGGGGGGACCCCGCCCCGGAGCGGGACCCCCTCGACGCCCCCGGCCAGCCGGTGGGCGTCCTGGTGGCCGTGCTGCGGGAGGACGAGGTGGTCACGGCGTCCTACCGCACCGAGTCCGGGGAGCCCGCGCCGCTGCCCGAGGAGGACGTCGCCGCCCTGCGGGAGGCGGGCGCCTTCGCGGCCGAGAGCCCGGACGAGCGCGGCTTCGGGGACCCTCGGCGCTCCACGGGCACGGAGCAGGGGCGGCTCTCCGACGTGGACCTGTCCGTGGGCGAGTACCGGGTCGAGTCGGTCGCCCGGGACGGGCGCAGCGGCAGCCAGGTGCTGGTGACCGGGCTGCCCACCGCGTCGGTCGACGACACCGTGGCGGAGCTCGTCACCACCATGACCGCGGGCAGCCTGCTCGCGCTGGTGACCACGGCGGTGGCCGGGACCGTCGTCGTGCGCCGTGCCCTGCGGCCGCTGGAACAGGTCTCGGCGGCGGCGTCCCGCGTCGCCCGCCTGCCGCTGGCCTCGGGCGAGGTCTCCCTGGCCGACCAGCACGTCCCCGCCGGGCTGGCTCGCCCCGGCACGGAGGTCGGGGAGGTGGGCCGCGCCCTGAACTCCCTGCTCGAGAACGTGGACTCGGCCCTGGCCGCGCGCCAGCACTCCGAGACCCGGCTGCGCGAGTTCGTGGCGGACGCCTCCCACGAGCTGCGCACCCCCCTGGCGGCCGTGCGCGGCTACACCGACATGCTGCAGCTCACCGAGCCGCTGACCGGCACCGGCCGCGCCTCGCTGGCCCGGGTGGAGCAGCAGACGCTGCGGATGACCGCCCTGGTCGAGGACCTGCTGCTGCTCGCCCGCCTGGACGAGGGCCGCCCCCCGGAGCTGCGGGACGCCGACCTCGGCGAGCTCGTGCTCGAGGCCCTCACCGACGCCTCGGCCGCGGGCCCCGACCACGACTGGGCCCTGGACGTGCCGGCGGAGCCGGTGCCCGTGCGGGCGGACGTCGCCCAGCTCCACCAGGTGCTGGCCAACCTGCTCTCCAACGCCCGCAAGCACACCCCGCCCGGCACCGCGGTGACCGCCGCCGTGCGGGCCACCCGGGACGGCTGGGCGGAGGCCTCCGTGCTCGACGCCGGCCCGGGCATCCCGCGGGAGTTCCAGGCCAGGCTCTTCGAGCGCTTCAGCCGCCTGGACACCTCCCGGCAGACCCGGGAGGGCAGCACCGGCCTGGGCCTGTCCATCGTCCGCTCGGTGGTGCAGGCGCACGGCGGCACGGTGGACGTGGAGTCCCGCCCGGGCCGCACGCTCTTCACCGTCCGGCTCCCGCTGGGCACCGGCGCAGCGGTGCCCGCCGCGCCCCGGTGACCGACGGCCGCGGGCGCCTCAGCTCCGACGACGACGGCGTCGTCGGCGGCCGAGCCAGCCCGCCGGGCCGCCGTGGACGAGCAGGTGCCGGGTGTGGGGATCCAGGAGCATCAGGTAGGCGGTGAACACCAGGGCGGTGACGAACGCGATCGTCGAGGCGTCCACCGTCAGCTCGATGAAGGGCCACACGGAGAGCTGGTCCTGGGCGCCGAAGATCACGAAGAAGGTGATCACGATGTACAGGGAGCGGATCTGCCAGTTGTCCCTGATCCCGGTCGCGGCGAGGAAGGGGAGGAACCACAGGATGTACCAGGGCTGGATGATCGGGGAGAGCAGCACCACGGCGGCGAACGCCAGGCCGAGCCTGCGGACCACCTGGTGGTCGTCGCCGCGGAACATCAGGAGCAGGACCAGGCCGATGGCGGCGTACTGCAGGACGTCGCGCAGCACGGAGGCCATGGCCGCGCCCGGCAGGCCCACCGCGTTCGCGAGGTCGCGGACCTGCTGGCCCAGGAAGCCGGAGGGCGAGTACCCGGTGTACCCCGGGGTGGGGTCGACCAGCGCCCAGACCCACCCGGTGCCCAGCTGGTAGGGGAGCCCGCTCAGCAGCAGCACCCCGAAGCTGATCGCCGCCGTGGCCGCCCACAGGGCGAACTTCCGCCGCCAGGACGCTCTCGGCCCCGCCCACAGGAGGCCGATGAACGGCAGCAGGAGGATGGTGATCGGCTTGATCCCGATCGAGGCGGTCACCAGGAGGACCCCGGTCACCGGGCGGCCCGTGGCCGCGAAGTACGTTCCCGCCACGGCCAGTCCGAGCATCAGCGCGTCGTTGTGCGCGCTGGCCACGAAGCTGATGAGGAACAGCGGGTTGGCCACCGCGATCCACAGCGCACGGGCCGGGTCGACCCCGTGCAGCCGCGCGAGCCGGGGCACGTACACGACGCAGAGGAGGACACCCGCGCAGGCCAGGATCCGGAAGAGCAGGACGGAGAGATCCGGCTGCGCGCCCGTGAGGGCCACGACCGCGCGCGCCAGCCACAGGAAGTACGGCCCGTAGGGCGTCCGGGCCTCGGCCCAGGTCGGGTCCGTGCCCAGCATGAACCAGTTCTCCAGGGCGGAGATGCCGGTCGTGTACGGGTTCTGCCCGGCCAGCATCAGACGGCCCTGGCCGACGTAGGCGTACACGTCCCGGGAGAAGATGGGCACGGCGAAGAACAGCGGCAGCGACCAGGCGCACACGGCCAGCACCACGGAGCGCTGGGCGCCCGCCGGCCCGCCCTGGAGCCGCTGCCCGAGCCGGAGCCAGGAGCGCACCAGCAGCATGGCGCCGACGGTCAGCAGCACGGTGCAGGCGTAGACGCCCCATCCCTCGACCCGCAGCGCGATGACGAGGGGGTGGCGGACCATGGGCGAGCCGTTGGCGATCCACCCGGTGCCGACCGAGCCGACGAGCATCATCAGGGAGCCGACGAACCCCTGCAGGACGGCGACGTGCGCTCGCGGGTCCGGGTGGGCGCCGGGCGTGTCCTGGCGGAAGGGGACGGTGCTGACGGCCCGGCCCCCGCGGCTCCGCGGCCCCTCCGGATGCGAACCCCCTGCCGTCATGACGTGCGCTGATCCCCTATGTGTGTCGCTGCCGGGCGGACAGGTGTGCTGAGCGCTCTCCAGGAGCGTGTTCCAGCCATGATGCCACCTCATCGCCCCGGCGTCCCGGGACGCCGCCGCGCCCTTCGGCCCGGGGTCGCTGCGCACGGATCATGACGCCCGGTTCCGGGCGGTCCGCGCCCGGCCACGTAGCATGGTGGGGCAGCGCCCTGTGGTCCTGCGACCCCACCCCCTTGACGAGGATTGACCCATGTCCACGGACACGACCTTCAGCATGCTCACCCGGTTCCGGAACCGCCTCGCGACCCCGCGGTGGCACGCCTGGTCGAGATCCCCGCGCGGACTGCTCGCCGGCTTCGTCCTGGTGCACCTCGTGTTCCTGGGATTCGCCCTGTCCCTGTCCCTGTCCGGCGCCGCCTTCAGCGACACCTACATCTACCGTGCGTGGGCCGAGGCCGGCTTCGACGAGCAGAACCTGAACGGGGAGCCCACCCCCTGGGTCTATCCGGTGCTGGCGCTGGTGCCCGTCGCGCTGGCCGGCGCGGCCGGCCCGGGGCCGTTCTTCTTCCTGTGGGTCCTGATGATCACCGTGCTCAACGGCTGGGCCGTGGGGAAGCTGACGGACTGGGGACGCGCCCGGCACGCCGTCCCCGCCGCGTGGTGGTGGCTGGCCTTCGTCTTCCTCATGGGGTGGCTGGGCTTCGCCCGCGTCGACGGGCTCACGGCCCCCCTGGTGCTCGTCGCCCTGGTCTACGGCGTGGCGCACCCGGTGGCCGCCTCGGTCCTGCTCAGTGTCGCCACCTGGATGAAGGTCTGGCCGGCGGCGGTCGTGCTCGCACTCGTCACCGTGGTGCGCCGGCGGGTGGCGGTCGTCGTCGCGGGCCTGCTGGTCAGCGCGGCCGCGGCCGGGGTCGCCGCCGCCATGGGTGCGCTGCCGAGGCTCTTCGACTTCCTCACCCAGCAGGGGGACCGGGGCATGCAGCTGGAGGCCACGTTCACCACCCCGTGGCTGTGGTCGTCCGTGCTGGGGGTGGGCGGGTCCCGGATGTACATGAACACGGAGATCAACTCCATGCAGGTCGACGGCCCCGGCACGGCCACGATGGCCGTGCTCATGCAGCCGCTGCTGCTGGTGGCCGCCGCCGCGGTGACCCTCCTGATCGCCCGGGGCCTGCGCAACGGCGAGCGGTCCGGCGAGACCGACCGGACCGAGCTGCTGCTGGCGGGGTCGCTGACCATGGTCACCGCCTTCATCGTGTTCAACAAGGTCGGCTCCCCGCAGTTCATGGTGTGGCTGGCGCCGGCCGTGGCCGTGGGGCTGACCCACCACTGGAAGGCGTGGCGGGTGCCGGCGGTCATGCTGATCGCCATCGCCGTGGCCACGTTCCTCGTCTACCCGATGTTCTACTACGAGCTGAGTCACAACGACCCGTGGATGGCCCTCGTGCTGACCCTGCGCAACGCCCTGCTGGTGGTGCTCCTGTGGTGGTCGGTGCGCCGCCTGTACCAGCTGGGCTCCCGGCGCCCCGCCAGCGCGCCCGCTACGGCACCCGCCCCCGCCGCGCCGGCGCCCGCCGCGAAGGAGGCCTGAGATCTCCGCCCCCTTCTTCGACCGGCTGACCCGCGTCCGCGACGCCGTCCTGCCCGCCCGCGCCGTGGCCTGGTTCGCCCGCCCGGCCGGCGTGTGGTGGGGCTTCGCCGTCGTCCACCTGTACTTCCTGGGCTGGATGATGTCCTTCGTCATCCACGGCGATGCCTTCAGCGACACCGAGCAGTACCGCCAGTGGGCCATGGCCGGGTACGACCCGGCCGATGCCGGGGACGGGATCAGCCCGTGGGTGTACCCGGTGCTGGCGCAGATCCCGATCCACCTGGCGGGGATCGCCGGCCACGGCCCCTACCTGCTGGTCTGGACGCTGATCGTCACCGTGCTCAACGCCGTCGCCCTGGTCTGCCTCACGCGGGGCCGGCGGGCCCGGCAGGGCATCGCCCCGGCCTGGTGGTGGCTGTTCTTCACCGTGTTCCTGGGCTACCTGAGCTTCGCCCGGGTGGAGGGCATCGCGGCCCCGATCGTGCTGATCGGACTCCTGTACGCGTCCGAGCGGCCCGTGCTCGGCTCCGTCCTCCTGAGCGTCGCCACCTGGATCAAGGTGTGGCCGGCGGCCGTCCTGCTCGCCCTGTTCATCGCCTGCCGGCAGCGCGTCCAGGTGGTGGCCGCCGGGGTGGGGGTCACCGCCGTGGTGGTGCTGGGCACGTACCTGACGGGCGGCCTGCCGCACATCGCGGACTTCCTGGTCAACCAGGGGGAGCGCGGCATGCAGCTGGAGGCCACGTTCTCCACCCCGTGGGTGTGGGCGAGCGTCTTCGACGTGGCCGGATCGCGGATGGCCGACAACGTGGCCATCAACTCCACCGAGGTCTACGGGCCCGGCACCGAGATCGTCGCGTTCCTGATGCAGCCGCTGCTCGTGCTCGCCGTCCTCGCAGGAGCCGTCCTGCTGGTCCGTGCGCTGAAGCGCGGGGCCGAGCGGGAGGAGCTCTTCTACGAGGGGGCGCTGATGATGACCACGGTCTTCATCGTGTTCAACAAGGTGGGGTCCCCGCAGTTCATGATCTGGATCGCCCCCGTCGTCGTGGCCGGGCTGGTGCACGACTGGCAGCGGTGGCGGACGCCGGCGGCGCTGCTGATGGGCATCGCGGTCACCACGTTCGTGATCTATCCGCTGTTCTACACCCCGCTCATCCACGCGCACCCGGCGATGGCGGCCGTGCTGACCGCCCGCAACGTGCTGCTCGTCGTCCTGCTGTGCTGGTCCGTGCAGCGCGTGGCCCGGCTCCAGCAGGTCCCCGCCCGCCCCGCGGAGCTGGCCACCACCTGAGCCCGCGGCCCGTCTCCTCGGAGGGACGACGACGTCACCGGCCCGCCGCCGCGCGCGGACCGGCGCCCAGGGCCAGGCCGCGCGCGGCGCCGGCGGCCCGGGCCAGGAGTCGCTCCAGCGGGCCCCGGCCGAAGGCGCGCTGCCAGGCCACTGCGAACAGCGCCGCGACCGCCACGTGGATGAGGAACCACAGGAGCGGCACCTCGTAGTGGAGCATGGCGGCCAGGGCCAGCAGGTGCGCCGAGTAGAGCGTCAGGGTCATCGACCCCATCGCGCTCAGCGGCAGCAGCCAGGCACCGGCCCGCCGGGCCACGAGGAGGAGGAGGCCCAGCACGGCGGCGCCGGAGCCGAGGTCCTGGAGGATTGCCACCGGGGTGTTGGTGTGGGGGCCGGGGATCAGCAGCCACCACCAGGAGGTGTCCGGCAGGACCGGGTCCGGCCCCCAGACGATGATCTCGTCGATCAGGTCCTCGCTCAGCCACGGGGTGGAGCTCATGAGCTGGTCGTAGCCCCCGGACCGGAGGACCAGCACCCAGTACACCAGCCACGCCCCCACGGCCAGGGCGAGCCCCGCCACCAGCAGCCGGCCCTGGACGCGCACGGCCCGCAGGTTCAGCCGGCCGATGGCCATCCCGGCGAGCAGGTAGGCCAGGTACGGGACCGCGGGATAGGTGCCGGTGAACAGCACCTGGGCCAGGACGGTCCCCGGCTCGGCGAGCACGTCGGCGAAGGTCGGGTTGTACACCTCCAACGCGGGCAGCACTCCCCGGAGCGCCTGCATCAGCACCGGCCCCACCACGGCGGCCGCGGCGGCGAGACCGAACAGCGTCCGCGCCGGCAGGTGCAGGAAGGGGATCGCGAGCAGGAAGAACATGCCGTAGTAGACGAGGATGTCGTAGGCGGGCGGGTCCGCCGGCATGACCTGGTTGATCAGCAGCCCCAGCCCGGCGATCAGCACGGCCCGGACGAGCAGCCCCACGCGGTCCGCGGTCATCGTCCGGCCCCGGTGCGGGGTGCGCCCGCCGGAGGAGAAGGCCAGGCCCACCCCGGCCAGCAGCGCGAACAGGGCCGCGGCGCGGCCCGCGAACAGCTCCCACTGCAGCGTGGGCCCGTAGGTCTCGGGGTTCCAGGCGGGCAGGATGTGGATCGACATCATCCCGACCAGGGCGAGGCCCCGGGCGGCGTCGACCCCCACGAGCCGGCGCCTGCGGACCAGCGGCAGGACCGGGTCCTCCTCTGCTGACCGTGCACCGGGTGCAGGGTGGTGGACGTTGACCATGGCGGCGGGTTCCTTCTGTCGGACGTGCCGACGAGCTCCCGCCCGCCGGCCCGGACCTCTCGGTCCTTCTCGTCCTCCAGCTGACCAGCCGGGATTGTGCCGCCGTTGTGGCGTCCCTGTGCCGGGGCTGTCGAAGTGGTCCCGGCCCCGGCTACCGCCGCACGGTCTTCTCCAGCCCGCTGACCAGCAGCACCGCGCACGTGGACCAGATCGCCCCGGCCGGGCCGAGCGGCGCGGCCACCAGGCCGGCCAGCAGGGGCATGGCGACCTGCCCCGCCCGGTTGCCGACCAGCCGCACGGCGAGCGCCGAGCCCCGCCACGAGGTGGGCACGGCGGTGGAGACCAGGGTCATGGTGATCGGCTGGCCCAGGCCCAGGCAGAAGCCGCCCACGAACAGGAGCACCGCGGCGAGCCACGGCACCGTGATGACGGCCGGCGGGACGGCCAGGGTGATGCCGGCGCCGTAGAGGCTGACCAGCAGCAGCGCCCGGCGGGACATCCGGTGCGCGAGCCACGGCAGCAGGACGCGCGAGACGATCGAGGCGCCGCCGCGCACGGCCAGCAGGACGCCGATCCACGCCGGGGAGACCCCGGCCCGCTCCCCCACCAGCGGCAGGAAGGCCGTGAGGATGTCGAGCATCGCGAGCAGGGCCAGGGACGCCAGCATGTGGGACGGGATGCCGGGGACCTCGAGGATCCGCAGCATCGACGCCCGCGGCGCCGTGCCCGGGACCACCTCGAGCTCACCGGTGGCGGGAGCCGCCTGCGCCGCGGCAGCGCCGTCGTCGTTCCGAGCGGGGGCCCCGGCGGCCCCGGACGCCGGCCGGCGCAGGAGCATGACGGGCACCACGAGGACCGAGAGCCCGGCCCCGATCCACAGGGACAGGGTGATGTCGGCGACCCGCTCGGGCGAGGCGACGTCGCTGCCCGTGCCCAGGAGCACCCCGACCAGCAGCGGACCCACCAGCTGCCCGGCGGAGAAGGCGGCGGTGAACCAGCCGAAGCCCTTGTCCAGCTGGTCCGGTGGGGAGAAGCGGGCGACCGCCGACTGCCCGGCGATGGTGAACACCAGGTGCCCCATGCCCAGCAGGGCGCTCGCCACGGCGACGAGCGCCACGCTGGGCGCCAGGGCCAGCGCCCCCGCGCCGAGGGCCAGGACCAGGGCGCCGACGACCACCATGGTCCGCAGGTCCCGCACCCGGTCGGTCATCCGGCCCAGCCACATGGCCGTGACGAGCGGGACCACGGCGTAGGCGGCCGTGACCAGGCCGACCGTCACGGAGTCGGCGTCCAGGGACAGCAGCTTGTAGGTGGTGACCGGGCGCACCAGGTTCAGGGCGGTCTGCGTGAGCAGGGCCCCGGCCACGAGGAACCACAGCCATGCTCCGGACCGGGCCCCCGGAGCGGTCGAGGCCATGCCTCAGGAGCGCCGGGGCTTGACCGCGATCACCGGGGCGTTGGCCTCGAGGAGCACCTGCTGGGCGGCGCTGCCGAGCAGCAGCTTGCCCACGGGGCTGCGGTGCTTCACGCCGATCACCACGGCGGAGGCGTTGACCTGCTCCGCGGCGTCGAGGAGCTCGCCCACGGCGTCCCGGTTGCGGGTGTCGGGGGTGCGGAAGGTGACGGGCACGCCGTTCAGCTCGCTCCCCTCGGGGTCGAGCTGGGCGCCCTCGAGGTTGAAGACCAGCAGGTCCTCCTGGCGGCGTCCGGCCTCCTCGACCGCGGCCGCGAGCGCGGCCTCGCCCTCGGGGGTGCTGGTTCGGGCAACGACGACGGTCATGGGAGCCTCCGCGGTGGGGTGGGGAAATCGGGTGGTGGGAAAGGGGCGTACAAAACGAGGTCCACCCTACGGCCGAACGTGTGAGGGACGTCTCTTCCGGTGTGAGCAGAATGCGCAGAACCAGCACAACGATCAGTACGCACGAAAGGTGGATCAACGGCCGACGCGTGACCCGGGTCACTTATCGTCGTCGGGAGAGGCTCGGACCGAGCCATGCACCCGCACCCTCCGACCCAGGAAAGTGGATCCCCGTGAGTTCACCACCAGATCAGGCCCAGCAGGGCACGCGACGCCGGCACCCGGTCGCCATGACGGTCTACGGCGTCGTCGCCGCCGCCGTGATCGGCCTGGCCGCCTTCTTCTCGTTCCAGTCCGCCACGGCCGGCTCGGACATCCGGGCCAACATGACCCTGATCGCCCCGGCCGGTGCCGGCGGCGGCTGGGACACGTTCATGCGGGAGCAGCAGCAGGCCATGCGGGTCAACAGCCTGGTCAACAACACCCAGGTGGTGAACATCCCCGGTGCGGCCGGCACCATCGGGCTCGGCCAGCTCTCCACCATGGAGGGCCAGGCCAACACCCTGATGGTCACGGGTGCGGGGCTGGTCGCCGGTGTCGCGCAGCTGGACTCGGCCGTCACGCACGACGACGTGCGCCCGATCGCCCGGGTGGTCGAGGAGTACGACGTCGTCGTGGTCCCCGCCGACTCCCCCTACGAGACGATCGACGAGCTCGTCGAGGACTGGCGGGCGAACCCCGCCGAGGTCGCCTGGACCGGTGGCGGCACCTTCGACCAGCTCGTCATGACCGAGCTCGCCCTCGAGACCGGCATCGACCCGTCCGAGACCACCTACATCCCAAAGTCCGGCGGCGGCGAGGCCACCCAGGCCCTGATCACGGGCACCGCGGACGCGGCCACCTCCGGGTACATGGACGTGGCCGACCAGATCGAGGCCGGGCGCCTGAAGGCCCTGGGCATGGCCGCCCCGGAGCGGCTCGAGGGCGTCGACATCCCGACCCTCACCGAGCAGGGCTACGCCGTGGACCTGGCCAACTGGCGGGCCATCCTGGCCCCGCCCGGGATCACCGACGAGGAGTTCGCCGAGCTGCGGGCCCTGGTCGAGGAGTCCATCGCCACCCCGGAGTGGCAGGAAGCCATCGAGCGCAACAAGTGGACCGAGGTGTACCTCGCGGGCGAAGAGTTCGACGAGTTCATGGCCTCGGAGCAGGAGCGCATCGCCATGCTGGTAGAGGAGATCTCCTGATGAGCACCCCCACGTCCTCGCACACCGGCGCCGCCGGAGAACACCTGACCGACGTCCGGCCCCCGGAGGAGCAGCGGCCGGACACCGAGAGCTCCTGGTGGAGCGGGCGCAGCGGCCTCGTGGTGCCCGCGGTGATGGCCGCCTTCAGCACCTACCTGCTGATCGGCGCCCTGACCATGGACATCCCGGAGGGCACCGACTTCCCCGGCCCCACGTTCTACCCGCTGATCCTCACCGTGGCCGGCTACGTCCTGGCCGCCCTGCTCACCCTCCACTACCTGCGCACCCCCGAACACCCCGAGGAGCTCTCGGCGCGCACCTGGCGGAGCCACTCGGACTGGTCCGCGGTGCTCTGGTCCGCGGGCGGGTTCCTGGCGTTCGCGCTGAGCCTCGAGGTGCTGGGCTGGATCCTGGCCGCCGCCCTGCTGTTCTGGGCCGTGGCCCGGGGCTTCGGCAGCCGCCGGCCCCTGTTCGACATCTCGCTCGCCCTGCTCGTGAGCAGCGCGATCTACCTGGCATTCACCGTCGGCCTGGGGCTCACCCTCCCGTCCGGCATCCTGGGAGGCGGTTTCTGACATGGACGCACTCAATCTGTTGATGGACGGGTTCGCCGGCGCGCTGACCCCCATGAACCTGCTGTGGGTGGTGGTGGGCTGTCTGCTCGGCACCGCCGTGGGCGTGCTGCCGGGCCTGGGCTCCTCCATGGCCGTGGCCCTCCTGCTCCCCATGACCTTCGCCCTGGACCCCACCGCGGCGTTCATCCTGTTCGCCGGCGTGTACTTCGGCGGCCTGTTCGGCGACTCGACGATGGCCATCCTGATGAACACCCCGGGACAGGGCTCCGCGATCGCCTCGACCTTCGAGGGCCACAAGATGGCCAAGGACGGCCGGGCCCCGCAGGCCCTGGCCACCGCGGCCATCGGCGCGTTCATCGGCGGCATGGTCGCCTCCGTGGTCGTGGTCTTCCTGGCGCCCAAGCTCGCCGACTTCTCCGCGAACTTCGGCCCAGCCGAGTACTTCGCCCTGGCCCTGTTCGCCTTCGTGGCCACGTCCTCGGTGGTCTCCGACTCCGCGGTCAAGGGCCTGGCCTCCCTGGTCCTCGGTCTGGGCATCGCCACCGTGGGCATCGACGCGATCTCCGGTTCGGAGCGCTTCACCTACGGCTCCGCCAACCTGTTCGACGGCATCTCGCTGGTCACCGTCTCGGTGGCGATCCTGGCCCTGGGCGAGGTCTTCCACGTGGCCTCCCGGATCCGCCGCGACCCGGCCGCCCACCAGATGAAGGTCACCGGGCGCCCCTTCCTCTCCCGCGCCGAGCTCAAGGAGGCCGCCCCGGCGTGGGCGCGCGGCACCGCGATCGGCCTGCCCTTCGGGGTCATCCCGGTCGGTGGCGCCGAGGTGCCGACGTTCATGTCCTACGACCTCGAGCGCCGGCTCGACCGCCGCCGCCCGAACCCGGTGTTCGGCAAGGGCGCGATCCGCGGCCTGGCCGCCCCCGAGGCCGCCGGCAACGCCACCACCGGCACCGCGATGGGTGCGCTGCTGGCCCTGGGCCTGCCGGTCTCGGCGACCGCAGCGATCATGCTCGCGGCCTTCCAGCAGTACGGCCTGCAGCCGGGCCCGCTGCTGTTCGACCGGGCCCCCGAGCTCGTGTGGGCGCTGCTGGCCAGCTTCTTCATCGCGATGGTCGTGCTGCTGGTCATCAACCTGCCCTTCGCCCAGCTGTGGGCGAAGCTCCTGCTGATCCCCAGCCAGTACCTCTACGCCGGGATCACGGTCTTCTGCGGCCTGGGCATCTACGCGACCTCCGGGGCGATCTTCGACCTGCTGCTGCTGCTCGGGCTGGGCGTGCTGGGCTTCATCATGCGCCGCCACGGCGTGCCGGTGGCCCCGCTGCTGATCGGCATGGTGCTGGGCCCGCTGGCCGAGACCAACCTGCGCGACGGCCTGCTGTCCTCCAACGGCGACTACTCGATCTTCGTCACCGGGCCCATCCCGCTGGTGCTCTACGGCCTGCTGTTCATCGTGCTGGCGCTGACCGTCCGGTCCAAGATCGTCAACCGCGCCCGCCAGGACGTGTAGTCCCCCGCCCTGCCCGCACGCCGGACCCCGGCGTGCGGGTGCCCACGATGCCCGCCCCTCACCACGCCTCCGTGTGGTCAGGAGCGGGCATCGTGGTCACCGGGCCGTGCGGCGCGGATCGGCTCGATCGGGCTCGGCCGGTGCGGAGAGCACCCGTGACGCCGCACCGTGGTGCTCAGTCGTAGCCGCCCACCACGGTCTGGTCCCAGTCGATCACCGACCCGGTGACCACGCCGCTGCGCGGGGAAAGCAGGTAGACGAGGAACTCCGCGATCTCGTCCGGGTCCCCGAGCCGGCCCATGGGCAGCCCCGCAGCGGCCCGCTCCTGCCAGTCGTCCCCGGCGCCGTGGGCTTCGCGCTGGATCCAGTCCTCGCCCTCGGTGGCCGTCCAGCCGATGTTCACGCCGTTGATCCGGATCCGGTCCCACCGGTGGGCGTGGGCGGCGTTGCGGGTGAGTCCGGCCAGCCCTGCCTTCGCCGCGACGTACGGCGCCAGGTAGGGCTGGCCGCCGTGGGCGGAGAGACTGATGACATTGACGATCGCGCCGGGGGCACCACGGCTCCGGAAGTGCCGGATCGCCTCGGACATGATGAGGAACGGCGCCCGCAGGTTGACCGCCACGTGCTGGTCGAAGAGCTCCGCGGTGGTGTCCAGCATGGTCCCGCGCGTGGTGAGCCCGGCCGCGTTGACCACGGCGTCGAGCCTGCCGAACCGCTCCACCGTGCGCGGCACCACGGACGCGGCCTGCCCGGTGTCTGCCAGGTCCGCGCCCACGAACTCGGCGTCCGCGCCCAGGTCCCTCAGCCGCGCCACGGTGTGGCGCCCGGCGTCCGCGTCCCGGCCGGTGACCGCGATCCCGGCGGCTCCCTCGAGGGCCGCCCGGCGGGCGGCGGCGGCACCCAGACCGCGTGTTCCTCCCGTCACGAGCGCCACGGCGTTCTCGAGCTGTCCGCTCATGCCTGTCGTCCCTCCCGGCTCGTTTTCGCGGCCGTCGGTTCCGCCCCGATCCTCGTCCTGATTTCCGCCACCTCGACCCGCCGCCCCTCCGCCGCCGACCGCGTCGCGGCCTCGGCGAGCACGCTCGCGGCCAGCCCGTCCTCCAGGCCCGGGGAGCCGCTCTCCTCCCCTCGGACGGCCCGGACGAACCGGTGCAGCTCCGCGGCATAGGCGTACCGGTAGCGCTCCAGGAAGAACGGCTCGCAGGGGTCCGCCCGGCCGCAGCCCGCCGGCCCTGACGCTTGCACCGTCGTCGGCAGCGGATTGCCCACGGTGAGCGTCCCGAGCGGCCCGGAGACCTCCAGCCGCTGGTCGTAGCCGTAGGAGCAGCGCCGCGAGTTCGTGATGACCACCTGCTCCCCGCGGGCGCCCTCGAGGACGGCCACGGCGGTATCGGCGTCGCCCAGCTCGGCGATCTCCCGGCTGAACACCGTGGAGCCGGAGGCCGTCACGCGCACGATATCGGGCACGAAGAACCGCGCCATGTCGAGGTCGTGGATCATCATGTCGCGGAAGATCCCGCCGGACCCGGCGAGGTAGCCCGCCGGAGGCGGGGCCGGGTCCCTGCTGGTGATCCCCGGCTGCTCCACCGGGCCGATCTCCCCGGCCCGCACGCGGGTCCTGCAGGCCGCGAAGTGGGGGTCGAAGCGTCGGTTGAACCCGATCATCGCCGGAGGCCTGTCGGCCGGCGGGTGCTCCCGCAGAAGGTCCGCCGCGCGGCGCACGTCCAGGTCGAGGGGCTTCTCGCACAGCACCGGGATTCCCAGGCGCAGGGCCGCGTCGACGAGTTCGGTGTGGGTGGGGGTCGGGGAGCAGACCACGCACGCGTCGATCTCCCCGGATGCCAGTGCCTCGAGCGCATCCGTGCCGTGCGCGGCGCCGTACCGGCCGGCCACCGCGGCGGCTGCGGCCTCCACGACGTCGACGACCCGCGTGAGGACCGTGTCCGGATGGACGGCGAGAGCGGCGGCGTGGACCTGGCCGATGCGTCCGGCGCCGACGAGGAGCACGGCCAGGGGCCGGGTGCCGGCCGCGCTCATTGCCGCACGCCGGAGCGCCGTCGCGCCATGGCGCGCAGGCCGTCCCCGACCTCGGCCGGCTCCGTGCCGGCCTCGAGGTGGTGCAGCACGAACTCGGCCTGGGTCCGGGGGGCGAGCCCGCCGACCGGCTGGTCGAGGTCGAGGTCCGCGGGGAACGCGTAGCCCTCGGCCGAGGCGGCGACGACGTTGCGCAGCCAGCGCTCCGGCGCGCCCTCGGCACGCCGCCGGAGCAGCACGGGGTACAGGGCCGTGGACATCGCCGTGCGGTCCACGGTCTCCATGGCGCGCCCGAAGCCGGAGGAGATCTGGAGCAGGTTGGCCATCCGGCGGATGTTGCGGGACCGGTTGTGCCCGGCACCGTGGAAGAGCGCGGGATTGAAGAACACGGCGTCGCCGGTGGACAGCGGCAGCTGCACGTGGTGCCGGTCGAAGTACTCGACGAACTCCTCCTGGTGGACGGCGAGGTAGCCGGGAGCGTACTTCTGCGAGTGCGGGAGGAACATGGTCGGTCCGGACTCCACCGGCATGTCCCCGTGGGCGACCGCGCCCTGCAGGGTCAGCGCCGGGGAGAGCAGGTGCACGTGCGCGGGGTACCGGGCGGCCTGCTCTGCGGACATGAAGCCCAGGTGGTAGTCCCGGTGCGCCGTCTGGGCGGCCCCGCCCGGATTGACCACGTTGATCTGGGAGGTCACCTGGTAGCCGGCGCCCAGCCACGCCTCGGAGACCAGGGCGATGAGATCGTTCGCGTAGTAGTCGGCGAAGGCCTCTGGGTCGGCCAGCGCGAACTTGTCGGCCGCGCCCCACACCCGGTCGTTGGCGCCGGGAGCGGCGAAGTGGTCCCCGGCGGCGGTCCCGGCCTCCTTCTGGGCCCGGATCAGCCCCTCGAACGCGGCGGTCGCCCGGTCCACGACGGCACCGTCCGGGAAGGCGCCCTGCAGCACCACCACGCCGGGCCCGCGCTCCAGGGCGTGCGCAAGCTCGGCCTGGACCTCCCGCCGCCGCGCGGGGTCCTGGACCACGGCCTGCAGCCCGGGCCCGTACAGCAGCACGTTCTGCTCGACGGCGGTGGCGTGGGGATACTCGGCGGGATCGGTGACGACCTCCACGTCCTCGCGGAAGTCCTCGAGCCGGCAGTCGGCGGGGGTGAACCAGCGGGCCGCGCGGCGGGCGGTGGCGGGGTCCAGGGTCATGGCAGTTCCTCTCTCCGGCAGCCCTCGGTGCAGGGCCTCGTGCAGGGCCAGCCTTCCGCTTGCCGCGGTGCCGGGCAATGCCCATTTCCCTCAGGAATCCCTCAGTCCTGTACTCCGCGAGCCCGGCAGGGATAGGCTCCGGAACGGCCCGGCTCGGGACTGCTCCGGGCCGGTCGGTTCCCGAAGGCTCCCGCACGAGATCAGGAGACCCGAAGTGCCCCACCGCTACCCGATCCGGGAGATCGCCCGCCAGGCGGGGGTCAGCGACGCCACGGTCGACCGCGTGCTGCACGGCCGAGCCGGTGTGCGGGCAGGAACCGCCGGGCTCGTGCACCAGGCGATCCGGGACCTGGACGCCCAGCGCACGCAGCTGGAGCTGACAGGGCGGCGGTTCATGGTCGACGTCGTCGTCGACGCCCCCACGCGGTTCACCGCAGCCGTCCGGCAGGGACTCGAAGCAGCCCTGCCTGGTCTGCGCCCGGCCGTCTTCCGGGCACGGTTCTCCTTCCAGGAGCGGTGGGACCCCGACGGCTGCGCGGAAGTGCTGCGGCGCATCGCCGACCGAGGCACCCATGGCGTGATCCTCAAGGCCCCGGACGTACCCGTGGTCAGCACCGCGGTGGCCGAGCTCGAGGCGGCCGGCATCCCGGTGGTCACGCTGGTGACCGATCTGCCGGACAGCCCCCGCCGGGCCTACGTGGGCTTCGACAACCGAGCGGCCGGGGCGACCGCGGCCTACCTGGTGGAGCAGTGGATGCGCGACCGCCCCGGTTCCGTGGCCGTGGTCGTGAGCAACGACTGGTTCCACGGCGAGGAGCAGCGGGGCAACGGCTTCCGGAGCACCCTGCGCGCGCTGGACCCGGGGCGGGCGGTGCTGGACCTGCCCGGCGGCGACGGCCTCGACCGCACCACCCGGGACTTGTTCCGCAGGGCCCTGACCGAGCACCCGGAGCTCGACGCCGTCTACTCCGTGGGCGGCGGCAACCGCGGGATCATGGCCGCCTTCGACGACGCCGGGCGCGCCCCGCGGGTCGTCGTCGGCCACGACCTGGCTCCGGAGAACGTGGAGCTGCTGCGGGCCGGGCGGATCCACGCCGTGCTGCACCACGACCTCGAGCAGGACCTGCAGCGGTGCTGCAGGATCGTCATGGAGGCCCACGGCGCGATCCCTCCGGAGGAACGCCGCCACCACTCGATGATCGACGTCATCACGCCGTACAACGTGCCCGCGGGCCTGTGATCGGCCGCCGGACGGTGCCGGTCCCCGCAGCGGAGTGGCCGTCCGGCGCCGATCTCACGTTCCGTCCGGTGCGGACGTCTACGAGGTGATGGACACGAAAGAGCCTTTCGAGACGCAGGTGACCCGGCACGGCCCCGTGGTGTGGCGGGTCTGCCGGGCAGTGCTGAGCACGTCCGCGGACGCCGAGGACGCGTGGTCGGAGACGTTCCTGGCCGCGCTGCGGGCGTACCCGGACCTGCCGGCCACGGCGAACGTGCAGGCGTGGCTGGTGACGATCGCCCACCGCAAGGCGGTCGACGTCCTCCGGGCCCGGTCCCGGGCGGCGGTGCCCGTGGCCACCCTCCCGGAGCCACCGGCCCACCGGGACGCCCCGCACGAGCACGACTCCCCGCTGTGGGCGGCGGTGGCCGCCCTGCCGCCCAAGCAGCGGCACGCCGTGGCCTACCGCTATCTGGGCGGACTGCCCTACCGGCAGATCGCCGAGCTGCTCGGCGGCACCCCGGAGGCCGCCCGCCGGGCCGCCTCGGACGGCGTGGCCGCCCTCCGCAAGGCCCTCATCACGACCGCCCCCGCGAACGGCACGGGAACCCGCGCCGGGAACCACGCCAAGGCTCTCCCGGGGAACCGCGCCGGGAACCGCACGGGGCACCGCACCCAGCTCGACCGGACAGGAGAGGACCGATGACCACGAACACCCTCGGCTCGACCCCGCGCTCCCCCCTGCGGAGCCTCCGCGCCGACCCCGTGCCGGAGACCGTGCTGCGCGGTCTGCACCGGCGCCTGGAGGAGGGGGCCGCCCGGGCGGGACTGCTCGACGTCGCGTTCACGACCGTCAGCACCCCGGTGGGCGTGCTGCTGCTGGCCGCCACGGAGGAAGGGCTGGTGCGGGTGGCCTACGTGCGGGAGGACCACGATGCGGTCCTGCAGGACCTGGCCCGCCGGATCAGCCCCCGGGTGCTGCACGCCCCGGTCCGCCTGGCACCGGCCGTCCGGCAGCTCGAGGAGTACTTCGCCGGGACGCGCACCGGCTTCGACCTCCCGCTGGACCGGTCGCTCTCGCACGGGTTCCGGCGCCTCGTCCAGGAGCACCTGCCCGACATCGGCTACGGCCGCACGGAGAGCTACGGCGCGGTCGCCCGGTCGGTCGGGCGCCCGCAGGCCGTGCGGGCGGTGGGCACGGCCTGCGCCACGAACCCCCTGCCGGTGGTCGTCCCGTGCCACCGCGTGCTGCGCGGCGACGGCGGCCTGGGCGGGTATGTCGGCGGCCTGGAGGCCAAGGCGGCGCTGCTCGAGCTGGAGGCGGCGGCCTGAGCAGGATCGGCCGCCCCGGTACGACGTGCCGGCTCCGCGCCGCACCTCAGAGGCGCGGCGCGGCGTCCGCGTGCCGGGTGGCGTGGTCGTAGGCGCGGGCGGTCCGGAGCAGCTCGACGTCGCGCCCGTGCGCGGCGACGAGCTGCAGCCCCACGGGCAGCCCGCCGGGGCTGAAGCCGCCCGGCACCGAGACGGCCGGGCACCCGGTGGCCGAGATCAGGCTCGCCGAGCGCATCCACTCGACATATGTCTGCATCGGCATACCCGCGACCGTGCGGGGCCAGCGCTCCGCCGACGGGAACGGCAGCACCTGGGAGGTGGGGGTCAGCAGCACGTCCCAGCGGCCGAAGAACGCGCGCACCGCCTCGTGCAGGCGCGTGCGCGCCAGGGCCGCGTCCATGAGCTGCTCGGCGGTCAGCGCCAGGCCCTTCTCCACGTTCCACACGATCTCCGGCTTCACGAGCTCCCGGTGCTCCGCGACCACCTCGCGCAGATTCACGGCCATGTCGAAGGCCCGGGTCACGTCGAACACCTCGTCGGCGTCGCGCAGGTCCGGGACGGCCTCCTCGACCACGGCACCGAGCTCCTCGAACACCCGCGCCTGGGCGACCAGCACCTCGACGATCTCCGGCTCCACCGGGACGCCGAGGCCGAAGTCCGCGCTCAGCCCGATCCGCACGCCGGCCAGGGGGCGGGCCCCCGGGTCGGGCGGGTCCTCCGCCGCGAGCGCCCGGAACCCGGTCCGCGGTGCCGGGCAGTCCAGGGGGATCCGCGGGTCGGGGCCGGCCAGCACGGACATGGCCAGGGCGAGGTCGTCCACGCTGCGGGCCAGCGGACCGGAGCGGCCCAGCCACGCCCAGGCGTTGCCGGCCGGGGCCGAGGGCACGACCCCGGCGGAGGGCCGGAAGCCGGCGATGCCGCAGAACGCGGCCGGGTTGCGCAGGGACCCGCCCATGTCGGAGCCGTCGCCCAGGGGCTGGATCCGGGACGCGATCGCCGCGGCCGCCCCGCCGCTGGACCCGCCCGCGCTGCGGTCGAGCGCCCAGGGGTTGTGCGTGGTCCCGAAGACCTCGTTGAAGCTGTGGGAGCCCGCGGCGAACTCGGGCACGTTGTTCTTCCCGGTGCTGATCACCCCGGCCGCCGTGAACCGGGCGACGATCAGGTCGTCGTGCTCCGGGACGTGCTCGGCGAACACCGGGGAGCCGGACGTGGTGCGGATCCCGGCGGTGGCGTGGGTGTCCTTGTGCGTCATCGGCACCCCGTGCAGGGGCGGCAGCTCGGCGGCGGGTGTGGCGGCGGTGAGCTCGTCGGCGCGGGCGGCGGCCGCGTACGCCTGCTCGCGGACCTGCGTGACCACGGCGTTCACGGCGGGGTTCACGGCGTCGATCCGGGCGAAGTGGGCGTCGAGCACCTCCCGCGCGGAGACCGTGCGGGCCCGGACGGCCGCGGCGAGCTCCCGCGCGGAGAGCCGGCAGGGGTCGGTGGGGTCGGTGGTCATACAGGCACCGTACGCCGGGCTCCGGTCCCCGGAAGGGCGCCCGGCGGCGTGCCCCCGTAGCATTGGAGGATGCTCTCCCTCCACGGACCTTCTCTTCCGATCCCGTCCCGGCCCCGGAGCGGAGGTGAGCGCTGATGTGCGGCATCGCCGGTGAGGTCCGGTTCGACGGCGCCGGCGCGGACCCGGGCACGATCCACCGCATGACGTGCGCCCAGGCCGGCCGCGGCCCGGACGGGCAGGGCGCCTGGGCCCAGGGGCCGGTGGCCATGGGCCACTGCCGGCTGAAGATCGTCGACCTGAGCCCCTCGGGCGGGCAGCCGATGGTCGACTCCCGGCTGGGGCTGTCGATCGTGTTCAACGGGATGATCTACAACTACCGGCAGCTGCGCGAGGAGCTGCGCGGGATGGGCTACGAGTTCTTCTCCACCTCGGACACCGAGGTCGCCCTGAAGGCCTACCACCGCTGGGGCCGGGAGTGCGTGTACCACTTCCACGGCATGTTCGCCTTCGCCATCACCGAGCACACGAGCGGGCGCACCGTCCTGGCGCGGGACCGGCTGGGCATCAAGCCGCTCTACGTCGACCACACGGGGGCGCGCCTGCGGTTCGCGTCCACGGTGCAGGCGCTGCTGGCGGCCGGGGACGTCGACACCTCGATCGACCGCACGGCCCTGTCCTACTACCTCACCTTCCACTCGGTGGTCCCGGCCCCGCGCACGATCCTCAAGGGCGTGCGGAAGATGCCGCCGGCGACCGTGCGCACGGTCGAGCCCGACGGCTCGGCCTCGGACCACGAGTACTGGAACCCCCAGTTCACCCGCGACGAGGACCGCTCGGGCTGGTCCGAGCAGGACTGGCAGGACGGGCTCGTCGAGAAGCTGCGCACCGCGGTGAAGCGGCGCATGGTGGCGGACGTCCCCGTGGGCGTGCTGCTCTCCGGCGGCATCGACTCGAGCCTCGTTGTCGCCCTGCTCGCGGAGAGCGGGCAGGAGGACCTGCAGACGTTCAGCATCGGCTTCGAGTCCCGGGGCGAGGAGTCCGGGGACGAGTTCGAGTTCTCGTCCCTCGTGGCCCGCCGCTTCGGCACCGACCACCACCAGATCGCGATCGACGACGCCCGCCTGGTCCCGGCGATCGACCGGACCGTCGCCGCGATGAGCGAGCCCATGATCAGCCACGACTGCGTGGCCTTCTACCTGCTCAGCGAGGAGGTCTCGAAGCACGTCAAGGTGGTGCAGTCGGGGCAGGGCGCCGACGAGGTGCTCGGCGGCTATCACTGGTACCCGCCGCTGGCCGACGTCGCGCGCGACGACGCCCGGAAGACCTACTCCCAGTCGTTCTTCGACCGGCCGTGGTCCCGGCTGGCGAAGGTCCTCTCCCCCGAGTGGATGGCGACCCACGACGCGCCGACCGCGTTCATCGAGCGCCACTTCGGCCGCCCCGGCGCGGAGACGGCCGTGGACGCCGCCCTGCGCACCGACTCCACGGTGATGCTCGTGGACGACCCCGTGAAGCGCGTGGACAACATGACCATGTCCTGGGGCCTCGAGGCGCGGGTGCCGTTCCTCGACCACGAGCTCGTGGAGTTCGCCGGGCGCATCCCGCCGGAGCTCAAGCTCGCCGACGGCGGCAAGGGCGTGCTCAAGCGCGCGGCGCGCGGCATCGTCCCGGACGAGGTGATCGACCGGAAGAAGGGCTACTTCCCGGTCCCGGCGATCCGCACCCTCGAGGGCGGGACCCTGGACCGGGTCGAGGCCGCCCTGACCGACCCGGCGGCGGTGCGGCGCGGGCTCTACAACTCGGAGGTCGTGGAGACCCTCCTGGCCGACCCGAACCAGCACCACACGCCGCTGCGCTCGAACGTGCTGTGGCAGCTGGGCCTGCTGGAGATGTGGCTGCAGGAGAACGGCATCTCCTGACCGCAGCGGACCGGACCGACGACGGCGCGCCCCGTCACCCGCTGCGGGTGACGGGGCGCGCTGTCCTCGCCGGGGACCTCCGCGTCAGTCGCGCCGGCCGGCGCCGACCAGCTCGCGCTCGGCGTCCGGGCCCGGCGCCGCGTCGCCCCAGCCGCTCGGGCCGGCCGCGGCAGCCGGGTCCTCGGGGGCGGGGGTGCGGTCGCGGCGCAGGGAGTCGCCCTCCACGTCCACGTTCGGCAGGATCCGGTCGAGCCAGCGGGGCAGCCACCAGGCCCGGTCGCCGAGCAGGTGCATGACCGCGGGGATCAGCGTCATGCGCACCACGAAGGCGTCGACGAGCACGCCGAAGGCGAGCCCGAAGCCCAGGGGCCGGATCATCGCCATGTGGGAGAACATGAAGCCGGCGAACACCGAGATCATGATGATCGCGGCGGCGGTGACCACGGCCCGGCCGGCCTGGAGCCCCTCCTGCACGGCGGCCCGCGCCGAGCGGCCGTGCACGAACGCCTCCCGCATCCCGGAGACGAGGAACAGCTGGTAGTCCATGGCCAGGCCGAACAGCACGCCCACGAGGATGGTGGGCAGGAAGCTCAGGACCGGGCCCGGCGCGTGCACGCCGAGCAGACCGCCCAGCCAGCCCCACTGGTAGATCGCCACCACCGCGCCGAACGCGGCGAAGAGGGAGAGCATGAACCCGGCGGTCGCCACGACCGGCACGAGGATCGAGCGGAAGACGAGCACCAGCAGCACCAGGGACAGCCCGATCACCACGGTGAGGTACAGCGGCAGCGCGTCGGCCAGCAGCTGGGAGACGTCGATGTTGCCGCCGGTCTGGCCGGTGACGCCGATGCTCACCCCGAGTTCGTCCTCCAGGGCGGGGGACAGGGCGCGCAGGTCGTTGACGAGCCGCTCGGTGGACTCGGCGGCCGGGCCGTCCACGGGCACGACCTGGAACGCGGCGGTCCGGCGGTCCTCCGACAGCCCCGCCGGGACCACCGAGACGACGTCGTCCTCCGCCATGAGCTCCTCGCCCACGGCGAGCTGCAGATCGGCGGCCCCGGACTCGTCCGTGCCCTCCGGCAGGTCGGCGACCACGAGCAGCGGGCCGTTGGCGCCGGCGCCGAACTTCTCGTCGAGGACCTGGTAGGTGCGGTACTGGGTGGAGTCCTCGGGCTCGGAGGAGGCGTCCGGCAGGCCCAGGCGCATCGAGGCCGCGGGGAGCGCGACGACGACGAGCGCGAGCACACCGGCCACGAGGGTCAGCACCGGGTGGCGGGTGGCCACCCCGGGGCGGGGCTCCCCGAGGTGGGCGGGCCGGCGGGCCGCGCGGGTCCGGGCGCGGGCGGAGAGCAGCCGCTCCCCCACCAGGGACAGCAGCGCCGGGGTGAGGGTCACGGCGACCAGCACGGCCACGGCCACGCAGACCGCCGCCGCAGTGCCCATGACGCCCAGGAACGGGATGCCGGTGACGTTGAGCGCGGCCAGGGCGATGATCACGGTCAGCCCGGCGAAGACCACCGCGTTGCCGGAGGTCCCGGTGGCCAGGCCGATGGACTCGTGCAGCTCCGTGCCGGCCAGCAGCTGCTGGCGGTGCCGGTTGAGGATGAACAGCGAGTAGTCGATGCCCACGGCCAGTCCGAGCATGACGCCCAGCATCGGGGTCACCGACATCATGTCCAGCACCCCGGAGAAGGACAGCACGCCGAGGGCGCCGACGGACACGCCGGTGAGTGCCATCAGGATGGGCAGGCCGGCGGCCACGAGGGTGCCGAGCATGACGAGCAGCACGATCCCGGCGATGACCACGCCGATCACCTCGGCGGGGCCGACGAGCTGGGAGATGTCCTGGGCGATCTCCAGGGAGTAGTCGACCTGCACGCCCTCGATCTCCGTGCCGTCCACGGCGGCCTGGAGGGACTCCTTCTCCTCGGCGGTGACCGCCTGCTGCTCGGCGGTGAAGGTCACCACGGCCATCGCGGTGGTCCCGTCCGCGGATACCGTGCGGGTCTCCTCGGCCAGGGCCATCATCCGCTCGCCGCGGTCGAGCTCGGGCAGGCCGTCCGTGAGCTGCTCCCGGTTGCGCTCGAGCTCCGCGCGGCCGTCGTCGAGGGCCTCCTGGCGCTCGTCGAGCTCGTCGAGGACCTGGTCGGGGGCGTCGGCCCGCTCGGCCTGCTCCCGGGCGGCGTCGAGCTTCTCCTGGTTCTCGTCGAGCGTGTCCTCGGCGGCGTCGAGCTGCGCGCGGCCGTCGGCGGCCTGTTCGCGCCCGTCCGCGAGCTGCTGCTCCTGCGCCTCGCGCTCGTCCTGGGCGGCGAACGGGTCCAGGACGCCGTCGACGCCCGGGGACTCCTCCGCCTCGGTGAGCGCCTTCCCGATCTGCTCGCGCTGGTCCGCGGTGAACGGGTCGCCGTCCTCGGTCTGGAACACGATCCGGCCGGTGCCGTGGCCGGCGTCGGGCAGCTCGCTCTGCAGGCGGTCGGCCAGCCGCTGGGTCTCGGTGCCGGGAACGGTGATCGCGTTGGTCAGCTGCCCGCCGAAGGCGGCGAAGGCGCCGCCGGCGAGGAGCAGGACCACCGCCCAGGCAGCGACCACGGCCCAGGCGCGGCGGGCGGCGAAGCGCCCGAGTCGGTACAGCAGATGTGCCATGTCTCTTCTCTGTCGGTCGTGTTCTGCGGGTCGTGCTCTGGGGGTCGTGCTCTGTCGGTCGGGTCAGTCCGCGAAGCCGTGGCGCAGGCGCTCCACGGCGGTGCGCAGCAGCCGGCGCCAGGTCTCCCGGCTGTCCGGGGTGTCCACCGCGCCGGTCTCCTCGGCCCACCGCTCGAAGGACACGGCCAGGGCGTGGAGCAGCAGGCTCGCGAGCAGGTCCACGGTGAAGGAGGGCGCGCCGGGGACCCGGTCGGTGATCTCCGCGGCCAGCCGGGCGGTGAGGGTCTGGAACACCTCGTGCGCCCACATCGCCGTGATGGGGCTGTCCCCGCTCGCGCCCATCAGGTGGGCGATGTGGCACATCGCGGGGACGAGCTCGGTCCGCTCGATGACGTCGGCCAGCTGCTCGAGCACGGCGCCGGGGCTGGGGTTCGCGGGCGGCGGGGTGGCCTCCACGACGCGCGCGAAGTTGTCGACGAACACGCCGAGCAGCTCGCTGAAGCGCGCGTAGACGGCGTCGTCCGCGGAGGCGAAGTGGTTGAAGATGGTGCGCCGTGAGACCCCGGCCCGATCGGCGAGGTCGTTGACGGTGAAGCGCCCCAGTCCGCGCTCCGCGGCCAGGGCCGCGGCGGCGTCGATGATGGCGCGGCGGTTGTGGTACTTCACGGCCTCCCGCCGGTCCTCCGGGGGGTGGTGCCGGGCGGGCTCGGCGGGCAGGTTCGTCACGAGTCCTGACACTAGGTGCCACCATGCACTCCGTGCAACATTGCACTGTGTGCAACGTGCCACACCGGACGCGGACCGCCCGGAACGCCGACCGCGGGAAATGGAGGGGTGAAGGATCACGGCCGGGTCACGATCCGCGGCGAGAACCCTGCGGGAGGGCCCCCGGGGGTGGCCGCACGGTGATCCTCCCGCGTACGGTCGTCCCCGTCCTGCCGCAACGGCACCGAGCACAGCACGACGACGAGGAGACCACCATGCACCGCTTCCCCCGGACCGCAGCCTCCGCGGCGGCCGCGCTCCTCCTGGCCGGCACCGCCGCCGGCTGCGCCGAGGAGACCGAGCTGACCCGCGCCGACCAGTCGGGCGTGCCCACCGAGGAGCTCGTGGGCGAGGCCATGACGCTCACCGGCGAGGTGCAGGAGGTCCTGGCCCACCAGGTGATCGCCATCGGCGCGGAGGACACGCTCGTGCTCGCCGACCAGCTGCCGGAGGGGCTGTCCGTGGGCGACGAGGTCGAGGCCACCGGCACGGTGGAGGAGCGGGACGTCTTCACGGTCGACGACTACGAGGCGCTGCAGGCGGTCGCCGACGAGGAGACGGCGCAGCTCTACGTCGACCGCGGCGAGGAGCTCATCCTCGTCGACGCGACCGTGACGCCAACGGACTGACCCTCCATACCCTCCCGTCCGGACGGACGGACGGGCGAGCGCCCGCGCCCCGGGCGGGGTCCGCCGCGCCGGTGCCCTACCGTGGGCCAGGAGCAGACCGGCGCGACCGAGAGGACAGCAGTGGCGAGGAACGACGGCACCCGGCACGAGCACCGGCGGCCGGTCGACGAGGCCGAGCAGCTGGGCCTCGCGGAGGGGCTCGCGCGCCGGCTCGACCGGCCGATGGGCGTGCTGGGCGTGCTGTTCCTGTTCGTGGTGCTCGGGCAGCTGCTCGCCGAGGACCCCGGGCTCGTGGCCCTCCTCAACGTGGTCGGCTGGCTCTTCTGGGCCGTGTTCGTCGGCGAGTTCCTGCTCCGGGCCTACGTCGCCGGGTTCTCCGCCCGGTTCTGGAAGCGCAACTGGTGGCAGGTGCTGTTCCTGCTCCTGCCCTTCCTGCGCTTCGTCCGCGCGCTGCAGGCCGCCCGGCTGCTCCGGCTCACCCGCCTGACCCGGGCGGGGAGCGTGCTCTCGGCCGGGGTGCGCGGCTCCCGCTCGGCGGGGAAGCTGCTGTCCAGCAGGATCGGCTGGCTCGCGGCGGTCACCGGCGTCGTCGTACTGGTCTCGAGCCAGCTGCTGTACGTCCTCGGCCACTACGCGGGATACGGCCCGGCGCTGTCCGACGCGGCGATGTCCACCGTCACGGGCCGGGAGCTCGGGGCGCAGGGAGGCTTCCCCCGCGTGCTGGAGGTGGTGCTGGCGCTCTACTCGGTGGCCGTCTTCGCGACCCTGGCCGGCTCGGTGGGGGCGTACTTCCTCCGGGGCGAGACCGCGGCCGAGGCCCCGCACTATGCGGGCCCGGACACCGCCGAGTAGGCTGGGGCGGACCGAACAGATCAGCATGCTGTCCTTCCGCACCGGAGGGGCCGTTCTGAGAAGGAGGATCGATGAAGGCTCTGACATGGCAGGGAAAGCGCTCGGTGAGCGTCGAGGAGGTCCCGGATCCGCGGATCCAGGAGCCCACGGACGCGATCGTGCGGATCACGTCGAGCGGAATCTGCGGGTCCGACCTGCACCTGTACGAGGTGCTGGGCCCGTTCATGGACAAGGGCGACATCATCGGCCACGAGCCGATGGGCATCGTCGAGGAGGTCGGCCCGGCCGTCACCCACATCAAGGCCGGGGACCGGGTGGTCATCCCGTTCAACGTCTCCTGCGGGCACTGCTTCATGTGCAACCAGGGGCTGCAGTCGCAGTGCGAGACCACCCAGGTCCGGGAGTACAACAGCGGCGCGGCGTTCCTCGGCTACTCGCGGCTCTACGGCTCCGTGCCGGGCGGGCAGGCCGAGTACCTGCGGGTGCCGCACGCCGACTACGGGCCCATCAAGGTCCCCGAGACCGGTGAGGACGAGCGCTACCTCTACCTCTCCGACGTGGTGCCCACCGCGTGGCAGGCCGTGAAGTACGCCGCTCCCCCGGAGGGCGGCTCCCTAGCCGTGCTGGGGCTGGGCCCGATCGGCCAGATGTCCGCCCGGATCGGCCGGCACCTGGGCTACCGGGTGCTCGCGGTGGACCCGGTCGCCGAGCGCCGGGCCATGGCCGAGCGCCACGGCATCGAGACCCTGGACTCCGCGGGCGACGTGGCGGAGCGGCTCAAGGACCTCACGGACGGCCGCGGCCCGGACTCCGTGGTGGACGCGGTCGGGATGGAGGCGCACGGCTCCCACGTGGCCGGCGCGGCCCACAAGGCCGTGGGCCTGCTGCCGTCCCCGCTGGGCCGCAAGGCGATGGAGACCGCAGGGGTGGACAAGCTCGCCGCGCTCTACACCGCCATCGACGCCGTCCGGCGCGGCGGCACGATCTCGCTCAGCGGCGTGTACGGCGGCATGAAGGACCCCATGCCGATGCTCACGCTGTTCGACAAGCAGGTCCAGCTGCGCATGGGCCAGTGCAACGTGAAGTCCTGGATCGACGAGCTCCTGCCGCTCGTGGACGACCCCTCGGACCCGCTGGGCGTCCTCGACCTGGCGACCCACCAGGTGCCGCTGTCGCAGGCGCCGGAGATGTACGAGAAGTTCCAGAAGAAGGAGGACGGCTGCATCAAGGTGGTGCTCAAGCCGTAGTCCCGCCCGCAGCGGTCGTGCCGCCGGCCCCCGTCCCTCGTGAGGGACGGGGGCCGGCGCGCGCCGTCCACGGTGTCCGGTCCGCGGCGCTCAGCCGACCGTGATGCGCACCCGGGCCGGGAGCAGGGCGTCGAGGTCGCCGTCCAGGGCCAGGGCGGGCGTGCTCGAGCCGAGGGCGGCGGCCGGGACGCCGCGCACCGCCATGCGCAGGGCGAGCTCCGTGGTCAGCCACGGGGTGGTGCCGTAGCCGGGGTTGCCCTGCGCCTCCAGCACGGCGGGGAAGCTGCCGCCCTCGTGGGTGGTGAATACCCCGCGGGTGGTCCAGGACCAGCCGGTGAGCACGTCGCCCGCCGGTCCCGTCCCGGCCTGGGGCAGGACTCCCGCCCCGGGAACGGACCGGACACCTGCAAACCCGCCTGGCCCAGGAGCATCAACGCCTGGACGCCGCGGTGCGGGAGGCGGTTCGGGCTCGGGACACCCTGGAGGAGGTCATCACCGACCTCGGC
>NZ_PDDL01000034.1:0-32704 GCF_020833785.1 Kocuria sp. CCUG 69068 | reverse complement strand
CATAGCGTGGGGGAAACGCCCGGTCCCATCCCGAACCCGGAAGCTAAGACCCGCAGCGCCGATGGTACTGCACCCGGAAGGGTGTGGGAGAGTAGGACACCGCCGGACCACACCACCAGGGTCGAGCCCCCGCACCACACGGTGCGGGGGCTCCCCGCATTTAACACCCATCACCCAGCACGAGCTCTACGGGACAGGCCCTCATCCCACGATGAGGGCCTGTGCTCATCCTTGGGCCCCGCTGCCGCCGGCGAGCGAGCCGGACCCGCGATACGGCCGCCGCTCCACGGACCGACCGCTGTCCGTCACAGAAGCGCGGGACCGGCCGACAGCGGATAATGCGGGCATGGATGCGACCGACCATGAGTCCTTCACCCCGAGGGTGATCGAGCAGGACGAGCAGCACACGGCGGTGGTGACCGGAACGGTGGCCATGGGCGAGCTGCGGGAGTTCTTCGACCGCGCCTTCGGCGAACTGGGACAGGCGATGTCCGACGGGGCGTTCGAGCCGACGGGTCCTCCGATGGCCGTCTACCACGGGGTTCCGGCGGGGACGGTGCACCTGGAGGTGGGTTTCCCGGTGCAGGGGGAGGTCTCCCCGAAGGGCGCAGTGGTGGCGGGCCGGCTGTCCGCCTCTCGCGTGGCGACGTCCGTGCACCGCGGCAACTACGACGACCTCGGGCGATCCTGGCAGCACCTGGCGGAGTGGGCGGGGCAGCAGGGGCTCGCCCTCGGCGACCGCATGTGGGAGGTCTACGTGACCGAGCCGCGGCCGGGGGACGACCCTGCCGACATGGTCACCGAGCTCTACTGGATGCTTCGTCCCTGATGTCCCGCGGGCCGCTCGGCCCACGGCCGGGGAGGCCTCGTCGATCCCGCCGCCGAAGACGTACACGCCCGCCGCCTTGGCCTCCTCGATGACGGCGTGCGAGGCCTCCACCACCGCCTCGAAATCCTCCTCGGGGACCACCATGGCCTCACTCGGGAACGAGATCAGGTACTTCGTCATGGAAGGGCTCCTCTGCTCCGGCGGCGTCGTCCCTCGGCTCCTCGGCGGGGCACCGCACGGGTGCCCGCCCGATGATGGCTCCGACGCCGGACCTCGGGTCAAGGCGGAGCTTCGGGAACGATCCGCGGCATCCGGTCGAAGGAGACCGACCGAGCGGGCGCTGCGGGGCCCCGCCCCGCAGCGGATGGAGCCGGACGACTACCGAGCGGTGTGTGCGTCCGACAGCGTCAGCTCCGCCGGGTTCTCCTGTGCGGATCCGGTCGCGGTGTGCCGGCCGATGAGCTTGTTCATGACCACGGCGATGGCACCGTCCCCGGTCACGTTCGTCGCGGTGCCGAAGGAGTCGATGGCGATGTACGTGGCGATCATCAGGGCCACCGCGGTCTCGTCGAAGCCGAGCATGCCCTGGAGCAGACCCACGGCGGCCATGATCGCGCCGCCGGGAACGCCCGGGGCGGCGACCATCGTGATCCCCAGCATGAGGATGAAGCCCACGTAGGCCACGTCGTCGACGGGGGTGCCGGTGATGGTCATGACGGCCGTCGAGAACAGCACGATCTTCAGCGTGGACCCGGCGAGGTGGATCGTCGCGCTCAGCGGGATCACGAAGCCTGCCACGGACGGACGGACGCCGTTGGCCTCCGCGCACCTCAGGGTGACTGGGATGGTCGCGGCGGAGGACGACGTGCCCAGCGCTGTGGCGTAGGCCGGCAGCATGTTCTTCAGCAGGGTCGCGGGGTTGCGGCCCACGTAGATCCCCGCGACGACGTACTGGGCGACGAGCAGCACGACGGACAGGGCCAGGGCGACGAGCACCACCTTCGAGAAGGTGGCGACGACCACCAGGATCTGTCCGTTCATGGTGAGGCCCATGAACATCCCGAAGATGTAGAGGGGCAGCAGCGGGATGATGACCAGCTCCACGATGCGCATGATGATCCGGCGCAGGTCGTCCATGCTCCGGTGGAGGGTGTCACCCGGTATGAGGGTGATGCCCACCCCCAGGCAGAAGGCCAGGAGAAGCGCTGTCATGACGCCGAACACGGGTTCCATCTCGAGCGTGAAGAAGCCGGCGAGGGCGCTCTCCTCCGGGTTGGCCAGGGCGTCGACGTCTCGCTCCCCGGCCAGCAGCCACGGGTATCCGGCGCGGGCGACGGCGAAGGCCAGCAGACCGGAGAGGACGGTGGAGGCGTACGCGATGGCGGCGGTCACGCCGAGCCACTTGCCGGCCCCTCTGCCGAGGTCGCCGATGGCCGGGGTGACGAGACCGACGATCAGCAGCGGGACGATGAAGCCGAGGAAAGCGCTGAAGAGGCCGTTGAACGTCAGGAAGACTCGGGCGAGCGGTTCGGGAAAGAACAGACCGCAGGCGACGCCCAGGACGATGCCGAGCAGCACGCGCACCAGGAGGTGGGACGTGAGGGGTTTTTTGGACATGAGCCCATCATCCGACGAGGGAGCGGCCGGGGACGAATCGGGACAGAGGGTCGTCGGACCTGCTTATACAATGGGAACGATCATCATGGCGGACCGTTCTCCGGCCACCGCCGACATCCACGAGAGCCGACCGGCACCGCGTCGGCACAGAGGAGCGGTACGTGTCCGAGTCTTTCCAGCACGGGTCCCGGGACGAGCGTCGGAACGGACATTCCGGCGACCGCCGGTCCGGCGGAGGAGCCGGGCGCGAGGGCGACCGGTCCGGCGCCCAGCCCCGACGCCGTTTCGACGAGGGGCAGCGCGGTCCGGCTCGCGACGGCGAGGCGCGCGGACGCAACTCCCAGGACCGCGGAGCCGCCGACCGGCCCGGCCGCGACCGTCAGGACGAGCGTCGTGGCGGGTACGCGCCGCGAGGTGACCGGCGTGATGACCGGCCGGGTGAGCGGGGGTCGCGCCGGGAGGGCGAGGGCTACCGCGGTCGCCGCGACGACCGCCAGGACGACCGTCGTGGCGGGTACGCGCCGCGAGGTGACCGGCGTGATGACCGGCACGGTGACCGTCGCGGAGGCTACGGCGACGACCGCCGGCGTGACGACCGTCAGGGTGAGCGGGGGCCGCGTCGTGAGGGCGAGGGCTACCGCGGTCGCCGCGACGACCGGCAGGACGACCGTCGCGGTGGCTACGCCCCGCGAGGCGACCGGCGCGATGACCGGCAGGACGAGCGTCGTGGCGGGTACGCCCCGCGCGGTGACCGGCGTGACGACCGTCAGGGTGAGCGGGGGCCGCGTCGTGAGGGCGAGGGCTACCGCGGTCGCCGCGACGACCGGCAGGACGACCGTCGCGGCGGGTACGCGCCGCGAGGTGACCGACGCGGCGGGATCCCGGACCGCGACGAGGGCTACCGGGGCCGGCGTGACGACCGGGACGACGTCTCGACCCACCGTCACCGGGCGCCCGAGGTGGACGAGGACATCACGGGTCGTGAGCTCGACAAGCCGACCCGTGCCCAGCTGGGGGCGCTCGAGCCGCGCAACGCCGAGGCCGTCGCCAAGCACCTGGTCATGGCCGGGCGCTACCTGTTCGACGTCCCCGAGCTCGCGCTCGAGCACGCGCAGGCGGCGGGACGGCGCGGCGGCCGCATCGCCGCCGTGCGGGAGGCGACCGGCGTCGCGGCGTACGAGGCGGGTGACTACGCACTGGCGCTCAAGGAGCTGCGCACGTTCCGCCGGATGACCGGAGCCGACATCCACCTGCCCCTGATGGTCGACTGCGAGCGGGCCCTCGGACGCCTGGACAAGGCCGTGGAGCTCGCGACGTCCGAGGCCGTGCAGTCGCTCGAGCCCAGCGAGAAGGTGGAGCTGGCCATCGTGCTGGCCGGCATGCGCCGGGACCAGGGGGACGCCCAGGGTGCGGTGGACGCGCTGACCATTCCGCAGCTGGACAGGAACCGGGGCTTCCCCTACAGCCCCCGGCTGTTCCGCGCCTACGCCGAGGCCCTCCGGGGCGTCGGGAGGGACCGCGAGGCCCTGACCTGGGACCGGCAGGCCGTGGTGGCCGAGGCCGCCCTCGGGACGGGGCAGTTCGCCGAGCCGGAGATCGTCGACTTCGACGACGAGGAGGAGACCGAGCAGGTGCCGGCCGGCGGCGTCGTCCTGGCCGACGCCGAGGACACGGCCCAGGACCCGACCTCGGACCCGGCGGACGCACCGGCCGCAGACGCGGCCGAGGCCTCCGGCGACGATCCGGGCCTCGACCCCGACGGCGGGGCGGACGACGAGAGCGAGGACGTGCTCGACGAGGGCACCGAGGAGGAACCGGACCTGGATCCGGACGACGAGGCGGAGGGCTCGGAGCACGACCTGGACCCGGACGACGACTTCGAGGGCGGCTCCGAGGCCGACCTCGACCCGGACGACGACGAGGATCTCACCGACCTCGACGGCGACGACGCGAGTGACGACGAGCGTGACGAGGCGAGCGACGGCACGGACGGCGGCCCGCGGCGTGGCTGAGCGGCTGCTCGACCGGTACGACGCCGTCCTGAGCGATCTGGACGGCGTCGTCTACGCCGGCCCGCACGCCATCCCCGGCGCACCGGAGGTCCTCCGCCGGATCTCCGAGGACGGCGTGCCCGTGGTGTTCGTGACGAACAACGCCTCGCGCTCCGTCGCGACGGTCGCCGAGCACCTGACGGACCTGGGCGTACCCACGGGCCCGGACGGCGTGGTGAGCGCCGCGCAGGCGGGAGCCGAGCTCCTGGCGCAGCGGGTCCCGGCCGGCACCGCGGTGCTCGTCACCGGTTCCCAGGCCCTGGCCGACGTCGTCGCGGAGGCCGGGCTGGTCCCGGTCCGCGCCCAGTCCGACGAGCCCCGCGCCGTGATCCAGGGCTTCGACCCCGGCCTGGGCTGGGCCGAGCTGGCCGAGGCCGCGTACACGCTGGCCGACCCGGACGTGCTGTGGGTCGCGACCAACACCGACCGCACCATTCCGCAGGCCCGCGGTCTGGCGCCCGGCAACGGCACGCTCGTGGCCGCCGTGGCGGCCACGACGGCGCGGCCGCCGGTCGTGGCCGGCAAGCCGGAGGCCCCCATCTTCCGCACCGCCGCCGAGCGGGCGGGCAGCGCCCGGCCCGTGGTGCTGGGGGACCGGCTGGACACCGACATCCGGGGCGGCAACGCCGCCGGCTTCGCGACGATCGCGGTCCTCACCGGGGTGGACACCGTGCACACGATCCTCGCCGCGTGCAGCGCGGAGCGCCCGGACCACGTCGTCGGGACCCTGCACGCGCTCTTCGAGCCGTATCCCGAGGTCGAGGTCTCGTCCTCCGCCGGAGCGCACTCCGCGCGCTGCGGAGCGGCGGAGGCCGAGACCGACGGCACGCGGCTGCGGATCCGCGGCGCCCAGGACGACCTCGACGCCTGGCGGGCCGCGTGCGCGGCCTGGTGGGCGGCGCACCCCGACACCGACGTCCCCGTGGTCCCGGACCCCGAGTGGGAGGCGGGCGAGTGACCGGGGGCGCCGGGGCGCAGCGCCCGGCCGGGGACGACGGCGCAGCCCTGCGCCCGACCGGTCACGCCCGGGTGGACGCCGTGCTGGACCGTGCCGGTGAGCTGGAGGCGCTGCCGGTCGCGGAGCACCCCGGCCGCTACGACGAGCTGCACGCGGCACTCGTCGCCGAGCTCGACGCCGAGCCCGGCACGGTCCCCGCCGGCCTCGTGCCGCGACCCGGCACCGGACAGGAGGAGGCGGCGCACCGGTGAGCTCCCGTCTCGACCAGGAGCTGACCGCGCGGGCGCTGGCCCGCTCCCGCACGGTCGCCGCCCGGTGGATCGGCGAGGGCCGTGTCCTCGTGAACGGCCGCCCCGCGACCAAGCCCTCCGTCCGGGTCGGCCCCGAGGACCTGCTGGAGGTCCGGCCCGCGGACGTCCCGGACTACGTCAGCCGGGCCGGGCACAAGCTCGCCGGAGCGCTCGCGGCCTTCCCGGCCATCGGCGTGGGGGGCAAGCGGTGCCTCGACGCCGGCGCCTCGACGGGCGGGTTCACCGACGTGCTGCTGCGACGGGGCGCCCGGGAGGTGGTCGCCGTGGACGTGGGCCACGACCAGCTCGACCCCTCGCTCCGGGCCGACCCCCGGGTGCGGGTGCTGGAGGGCATGAACGTGCGCTGGATGCGCCCCGAGGACATCGGCGGCCCGGCGGAGCTCACGGTCTGCGACCTGTCCTTCATCTCGCTCACCCTGGTCCTGGAGCCGCTGGCGGCGGCCACGGTGCCGGGCGGTGACCTCGTGCTCATGGTCAAGCCGCAGTTCGAGGTCGGTGCCGAGCGCCTCGCGCGCACGGGGGTGGTCACGAGCGAGCAGGAGCGGGCCCGGGCCGTCGAGGCCGTGGCCGCCGCCGCCCGGGCCCACGGACTGTCGGTCCGGGGCCGGGAGCGCAGCCCGCTGCCGGGCCAGGACGGCAACCACGAGTTCTTCCTGTGGTGCCGCCGGGACCAGCCGTCCTGACTGTCCCCGCCCTCGCGTAGGGTGGTGAGCGGTGCCCGGTCCGCGGGCACGGCGTGCGCCACGGGCCGGTCCCGGTCCTGACGACGCCCGCGCGCACCGAGCAGTCGAGAACGGGAGGACCCGGTGAGCAGAAAGATCCTGGTCATGGCCCACATGGGCCGGCAAGAGGCCAAGGACGCCGCCCGCGACTCCTGTCTCCAGCTGCACGAGGCCGGCCTGGTGCCGGTGATCTCGCGGGCGGACCTCGAGGCGCTCCAGGAGGACGCGGAGCCGCTCGCGCCCGTGGAGGTCATCGAGGAGGACGTCTCCCTGCGGGAGATCGAGCTCGTCATGGTGCTCGGCGGGGACGGGTCCATCCTGCGCGCCGCCGAACTGGTGCGCAGCGTTGACACCCCGCTGCTCGGGGTCAACCTGGGCCACGTGGGCTTCCTCGCCGAGAGCGAGCGCTCCGACCTGCGCGAGTCCGTGGAGGCCATCGTGGACGGGCGCTACACGGTGGAGCAGCGCATGACGATCGACGTCACCGTGTGGCAGGGCGAGAAGAAGGTCCTGCACACCTGGGCGCTGAACGAGGCCTCGGTGGAGAAGGGCGACCGCGAGAAGATGGTCGAGGTGGTCATCGAGGTGGACCGCCGGCCGCTGAGCACCTTCGGGTGCGACGGTGTGGTCCTCGCCACCCCGACCGGATCCACCGCCTACGCGTTCTCCGCAGGCGGGCCCGTGGTGTGGCCAGAGGTCGAGGCGCTGCTCATGGTGCCCCTCAGCGCCCACGCCCTGTTCTCCCGGCCCCTGGTCATCTCCCCGAACTCCATGATGGCCGTCGAGGTCCTCACCCGCACCGACGCCCGCGGCGTGCTGTGGTGCGACGGCCGCCGGACCACCGAGCTGCCGCCGGGCTCCCGGATCGAGGTGGTGCGCTCCCCGAAGGCGGTCAATCTCGCGCGGATGCACCTCACCCCCTTCTCGGAGCGGCTCGTGCGGAAGTTCGAGCTGCCCACGAGCGGCTGGCGGGGGCCGGTGCCCCCGCACGAGGCGGCCGCGGCGCGGACCACGGCCCTGCCCGTCGTCCGCGGCGACGAGGCGCAGGAGCAGCAGAAGTCCACCGTCGGGCACGAGATGCCGCACGAGCCGGACGCCCCGGCGCCCACCGCACCCGCGACGAGTCCGGGGAGGCCGGCTGAATGATCGAGGAGATCCGCATCCACGACCTCGGGGTCATCACCGACGCCGTGCTGCCCCTCGGCCCGGGGCTGAGCATCCTCTCCGGTGAGACCGGCGCGGGCAAGACCATGGTGGTGACCGCCCTCGGGATGCTGCTGGGCAACCGCTCCGACGCCGGCGCCGTGCGCTCCGGGGCGCCCAAGGCCGTCGCCGAGGCCGTCGTGCGGGTGCCGGCCGGCCATCCCGCCGCGGTCCTCGTCGAGGACGCCGGCGGCGCGGTCGACGTCGAGGCCGTCGGGGACGCCGAGGAGGCCCTCGTCACCGTCGCGCGGACGGTGACCGCGGAGGGGCGCAGCCGCGCCCACGTCGGTGGCCGCTCCGCTCCCGTGGGCACCCTCTCCGCGGTGGGCCAGACCCTGGTGGCGGTGCACGGCCAGTCCGACCAGCTGCGGCTGAGGTCCCCGGCCGCCCAGCGCCACGCCCTGGACCAGTACGCGGGGGAGGAGCTGGCCGCCGAGCTGCGCCGCTACCGGGAGCGCCTCGCCGAGTACCGCTCCGTGCAGCAGACCCTGCGCGAGGTCACCGAGCACGGCCGCGAACGCGCCCTCGAGGCGCAGAGCCTGCAGGGCGCCCTCGAGGAGATCGACGCCGTGGACCCCCAGCCCGGCGAGGACGAGCGCCTCGACCAGGAGAGCCAGAAGCTGACCAACCTCGAGCAGCTGCGCGCCGCCGCCCTCACGGCCCACGCCGCTCTGAGCGGCGGGGAGTTCGCCGACGCCGACACCCCGGACGCGACCGCCCTCGTGGCGGCGGCGCACCGGGCCCTGGAGCAGGAGGCCGGCTCCGACCGTGATCTCGAGGAGCTGTCGGGGCGGGTCGCCGAGCTGGCCGTGCTCGTCAACGACATCGCCGCGGACCTCTCGGGCTACGCCTCGGGGCTCGACGACGAGGGCCCCGCCCGCCTGGCCGAGGTGGAGTCCCGGCGGGCCAAGCTCAAGTCCCTGACCCGCAAGTACGGCGCCACCGTGGACGAGGTCCTCGACTGGGCGGGGCGCTCGCGGGCGCGCCTCGACGAGCTGACGGACGACCCCGCGCGGGAGCAGGAGCTCCGGGCGCGGCTCGAGCAGCTGCACGCCGAGCTGAGCGAGCTGGCCGCGCGGATGACCGAACGGCGCCGGGACGCCGCCCACCGGCTCTCCGGTGCCGTCAGCTCCGAGCTCACGGCACTGGCCATGCCCAACGCCTCCCTCGTCATCGAGGTCGAGCCCACCGAGGAGTTCTCCGGCCACGGGAGGGACGAGATCTCGTTCCTCCTCAGACCGCACGCCGCCGCCGCGCCCCGGCCCCTCGGCAAGGGCGCCTCCGGCGGTGAGCTGTCCCGCCTCATGCTCGCCATCGAGGTGGTCCTCGCCGCCGTGGACCCCGTGCCCACCTTCGTCTTCGACGAGGTGGACTCGGGGGTGGGCGGCAAGGCCGCCGTGGAGATCGGCCGCCGGCTGAAGATGCTCGCCCAGCACGTCCAGGTCCTCGTGGTGACGCACCTGCCGCAGGTCGCGGCGTTCGCCGACCAGCACATCCTCGTCACGAAGAGCACGGACGCCACGGTCAGCGACGTGCGCGTGCTCGACGCGGAGGAGCGCGTGGTGGAGCTCGCCCGCATGCTCGCCGGCCACGAGGACTCCGCGGCGGCCCGTGAGCACGCCCGGGAGCTCGTCCGTGGCGCGGTGCTCTGAGGTGCCGCCGCCCGGTGATCCCCAGCACGCAACCGACGTCCTGAGCGGACAAGAATGATAGGGTCGAATTCCGTGGTGAATGCAAACGAAGCCGCCCACGAGGCCGGCGCACAGCAGACCGAAAACCAGCGACCGGGCAAGGTGACCCGCCAGATCTTCGTGACGGGCGGCGTGGCCTCCTCCCTCGGCAAGGGCCTGACGGCCTCGTCCCTCGGGATGCTGCTGCGGGCGCGCGGGCTCTCCGTGACGATGCAGAAGCTGGATCCGTACCTCAACGTCGATCCGGGCACCATGAACCCCTTCCAGCACGGCGAGGTCTTCGTGACCGACGACGGGGCGGAGACCGACCTCGACATCGGCCACTACGAGCGGTTCCTCGACGAGAACCTCGACGCCTCGGCGAACGTGACCACCGGACAGGTGTACTCCACGGTCATCGCCAAGGAGCGCCGCGGCGAGTACCTCGGGGACACCGTCCAGGTCATCCCCCACATCACCGACGAGCTGAAGAACCGCATGCGCCGCCGCGCGCAGGGCGACGACCAGCCGGACATCATCATCACCGAGATCGGCGGCACGGTCGGCGACATCGAGTCCCAGCCGTTCCTCGAGGCCGCGCGGCAGGTCCGCCAGGACGTCGGCCGCCGCAACGTGTTCTACCTGCACGTCTCCCTGATCCCGTACATCGGTCCTTCGGGCGAGCTGAAGACCAAGCCGACCCAGCACTCCGTGGCGGCGCTGCGCGGGCTCGGCATCCAGCCGGACGCGCTGGTGCTGCGCTCCGACCGGCAGGTGCCGGACACGATGCTGCGCAAGATCGGCAACGCCTGCGACGTCGACCACGACGCCGTGATCTCCTGCCCCGACGCCCCGAGCATCTACGACATCCCCCGGACCCTGCACAGCCAGGGGCTCGACACCTACATCCTCGACTACCTGGGGCTGGACTACCGGGACGCGGACCTGGCGCAGTGGGAGCGGCTGCTCAAGGCCGTGCACGAGCCCTCCCACTTCGTCACGGTGGCCATGGTCGGGAAGTACATCGACCTGCCGGACGCCTACCTGTCGGTCTCCGAGGCCCTGCGGGCCGGCGGCTTCGCCAACGACGCCCGCGTGAAGATCAAGTGGGTGGCCTCGGACCTGTGCGAGACGCCGGAGGGCGCCCAGCGCGAGCTCGGCGACGTCGACGCGATCTGCGTCCCCGGGGGCTTCGGCATCCGCGGCATCGAGGGCAAGCTCGGCACCCTGCGCTTCGCCCGGGAGCACCGCATCCCGACCCTCGGGCTGTGCCTGGGCCTGCAGTGCATGGTCATCGAGTTCGCCCGCTCGGAGCTCGGCCTGGCGGGGGCCTCCTCGACCGAGTTCGAGCCGGAGACCGCCCACCCGGTCGTGGCGACCATGGACGAGCAGAAGCAGTTCGTCGAGGGTGCCGGTGACCTGGGCGGCACCATGCGGCTCGGCCTCTACGACGCGCAGCTGCGGCCCGGGTCCGTCGTGGCCGGCGCCTACGGCTCCACCGAGGTCAAGGAGCGCCACCGTCACCGTTACGAGGTCAACAACGAGTACCGGGAGCGCCTCGAGGAGGCGGGGCTCGTGATCTCCGGGACCTCTCCGGGCGGCACCCTCGTGGAATTCGTGGAGCTGCCCGCCGACGTCCACCCGTACTACGTGGGCACCCAGGCGCACCCCGAGCTCATGTCCCGCCCGACCCGCCCGCACCCGCTGTTCGACGGGCTCGTCAAGGCGGCCCTCGAGCGCCGTGAGGCCGAGGGCCGCTGAGCCCCCGCCCGTCACCGCACGGGCGTCCCGGTGCAGGCGCCGGTCCTCGCGAGGACCGGCGCCTGCACCGTCTCCCCATCCGCACCCCGCCCGCCGCTCCCGTCGCCCCGCGACGGCGGCCGTTCCGAAAGAGACCCCATGGACATCCGCCACCTCGCACCCGAGGAGCTCTCCGACCAGCTCAGCGACCGCCGCACGGTGGCCTCCGAGACGGTCTACGAGGGCTTCATCTGGGACGTCCGGCGCGACGAGTTCGAGCTCGCCAGGGGGGAGGACCCGCTGCGGCGCGACTACATCACCCACCCCGGCGCCGTGTCCGTGCTCGTGCTCAACGACCGCGACGAGGTGTTCCTGATCAACCAGTACCGCCGGCCGGTCGGGATGACCATGTGGGAGATCCCCGCCGGCCTGCTCGACGTCGAGGGGGAGGATCCCGCCGTGGCGGCCCAGCGGGAGCTCGCGGAGGAGGCCGACCTGCGGGCCGAGCGCTGGGACGTGCTCGTCGACTTCCACAACAGCCCCGGTTCCTCCTCGGAGGCCAACCGGATCTTCCTGGCCCGTGGTCTCAGCGACGTCCCCGACCACGAGCTCCACGAGCGGGACGGCGAGGAGGCGGAGATCCACGGGGCGTGGGTCCCGCTCGACGGCGCGGTGCGGGCGGTGCTGGAGGGCCGGCTGAACTCGCCCGCCGCGGTGATCGGGGTCCTCGCCGCCCACGCCGCCCGGGCGGAGGGCTACCGGTCCCTGCGCCCGGCCGACGCCCCGTGGCCCGGTCACCCCGACCTCCGGTGACCGGCCTCCCCACCGACGGGACGTCCGGGACCTCGCCCGGCGCCCCGTCCGGTGACCACCCCGGCGACGCGCTCGACCGCGCGCTGGAGCGCTATCTGCAGCACCTGGCCGTCGAACGGGGTCTGGCCGCCAACACGCTGGCCGCCTACCGCCGGGACCTGCGCCGCTACGCCGAGCACCTCCGCGAGCGGACGGACCCGCCCGTGACCACCCCGGAGGGCATCACCACCGGTCACGTGCGCGACTTCCTCCGGGACCTGTCCGCCGGGTCGCAGGACAGCGCGCCCCTGAGCACCCGCAGCGCCGCCCGCACCCTCGTCGCGGTCCGGGGCGCCCACCGGTTCTGGGTCCTCGAGGGGATGACGCGCACGGACCCCGCGGCCCCCGTCCAGCCGCCCACGCCCGGGATGCGCCTGCCCAAGGCCGTCCCGGTCGAGCAGGTCACCGCGCTGCTCGAGTCGACCGGCACCGACACCCCCCAGCAGCTGCGCGACCGGGCGCTGCTGGAGCTGCTCTACTCGACGGGCGCCCGGATCTCGGAGGCGACCGGCCTCGACGTCGACGACCTCTCCCGGGCCGTGCGCCGCAGCGGGGAACCGGAGGAGAGCGGCGCGGGGATGCCCTTCGTGCGGCTGTTCGGCAAGGGCGGCAAGGAACGGATGGTGCCGCTGGGCTCCTGGGCCGTGCGCGCCGTCGACGAGTGGCTCGTGCGGGGCCGGCCCGCGCTCGCCGCCCGGGGACGAGGCACCCCCGCACTGTTCCTCAACGCCCGGGGCGGGCGGATCAGCCGCCAGACGGCGTGGACCACGGTGAAGAGCGCGGCGGAGCGGGTGGGCCTGGGCGACCGGATCACCCCGCACACGCTGCGCCACTCCTTCGCGACCCACCTCCTCGAGGGCGGCGCCGACCTGCGGGTCGTCCAGGAGCTGCTCGGCCACGCGTCGGTCAGCACCACCCAGGTCTACACCCTGGTGACCGTCGAGTCCCTGCGCGAGGTCTACGCCGCAGCCCACCCCCGCGCCCGGTAGCCGGGGCGGGTCACCGGCAGCGCGTCCCGGCGGGGTCACACACGCGCCGGTGCTTTCGGGAAGGCCCGCCCGCGGCCTAGCCTGGACGCACGCCCGAGCGCTCCGCTCGGCGGACGGACGGGGACGTCATGCGCGAGACCACGCGGCACAGCACACGGCAGACCACGCAGCCCAGCACGCGGAGGACCGGGCGGACGGGCCGGACGCTGCTCGTCCTGCTGTTCGCCCTCGGACTGGCCTTCCCGGGACTGGTCCTCCCCGGCCTCGGCACCCCGGCGTTCGGGGCCACGGCGATCCAGGCCGAGCACCAGCGGCTCGGGGGAGCGGACGGCCGGCTCGGCCGGGCCCTGGGGGCCGAGCGGTGCGGGCTCGTCCGGAGCGGCTGCTACCAGAAGTTCGAGCGCGGGACCATCCACTGGTCCCCGCGGACCGGGGCCCGTCCCACGTGGGGTGCGATCCGTGCCGCGTGGGCCGCGCAGGACCACGAGCGGGGGCCGCTGGGCTACCCCGTGGGCCGTGAGGTGTGCGGACTGCGCGACGCCGGCTGCCACCAGGCCTTCGAGGGCGGGGTCGTGGTGTGGTCGCGGCCGAGCGGGGCGCATCCCACCGGCGGCGGCATCCGGGCGGCCTGGCTGCGCCACGGCGCGGAGCACGGCGCCCTGGGATATCCGGTCTCGGCGGAGTCCTGCACGGGCGGCGGCTGCCGGCAGACCTTCCAGCGCGGGTCCGTCAGCTGGGCCCGCGGCGCCGGGACCCGGGTGGTCCGGGAGATCGACCGTGCCGCGTCGGTGTACGTCGTCGTCAACAAGCGCCGCCCCCTCGACCCTGCCGACCACGTGCCGCGCCCCCTCGAGTCCGTGGGCGGGCAGCTCCTGCGGGCGGACGCCGCCGCGGCGTTCCGGCGGATGCAGCGGGCCGCGGCGGCGGACGGGGCTCCTCTGACCGCGGTCAGCGGCTACCGCTCCTACGCCACGCAGGCCGGCCTCTACCGCGACTACGTGGCGCGCTACGGGCAGGCGCAGGCGGACCTGATCTCGGCGAGGCCCGGTCACAGCGAGCACCAGACCGGGCTGGTCATGGACATCGGCGACCCGAGCGGGGAGTGCGGTCTGCAGAGCTGCTTCGAGGGGACCCCGGCCGGGGCGTGGGCGCGCGAGCACGCCCACGAGCACGGCTTCGTCGTGCGGTATCCCCGCGGCCGGACCGCGACCACCGGCTACGCCTACGAGCCGTGGCACCTGCGCTACGTCGGCGTGCACGTGGCCTCCGGCATGGTCGACCAGGACATCCCCACGCTCGAGCACTACATGGGGCTGCCCGCGGCGCCCACCTACTGAGCCCGCCGCGTCCCTCCCGGAGGTCTCCCGTCCGGACCGTCGCGGGACGGGAGCGGACCGGCGGGGACGGGCAGGGGGCGGGTCCCCGGACCCGCCCCCTGCCCGGCGCGCTACAGGTGCCGCTCGTCCGGGCCGTTGTACTCGGACAGCGGGCGGATCAGGGAGTTGGCGGCCACCTGCTCCATGACGTGCGCGGTCCAGCCGGTGATCCGGGCGGCCACGAACAGCGGGGTGAACGTGGGGATGTCGAAGCCCATGAGCCAGTAGGTGGGACCGGCGGGGTAGTCGAGGTTGGGCTTGATGCCCTTCGCCTGGTCCATGGACCGCTCGAGCCCGTTGTACAGGCCCAGCAGCTCGCCCCGGCCGTAGTGGGCGACCATCGTGTCCAGGGCCGCCTTCATGGTGGGCACCCGCGAGTCACCGTGCTTGTACACGCGGTGGCCGAAGCCCATGACCTTCTTCTTCGCCGCCAGGGCCTCGTCCATCCAGGCCTTGGCGCGGGTCTCGGCCTCGGCCTCGGTCTCCTCCTTGCGGATGCCCAGCTCCACGAACGTCTCCATGACGGCCTCGTTGGCCCCGCCGTGCAGCGGGCCCTTGAGCGCGCCGATGGCGGCCGTGACCGCCGAGTGCAGGTCCGACAGGGTCGAGGTCACCACCCGAGCCGTGAACGTCGAGGCGTTGAAGGAGTGCTCGGCGTAGAGGATCATCGACACGTTGAACGCCTCGACGACCTGGGGGTCGGCCTCCTCGCCGAAGGCCATCCACAGGAAGTTCGCCGAGTAGTCGAGGTCGTCGCGCGGGGCCACCACGTCCTGGCCGCGGCGTCGGCGCTGGTCGTAGCAGACGACGGCGGGCATCGCCGCGAACAGCTTCTGCGCCTTGGCCAGGTTCGCCGCGGGGGAGGAGTCCTCGGCCTGCGGGTCCTGGGCGCCCAGGACGGAGGCCGCGGTGCGGCACACGTCCATGGGGTGGCAGGTGGTCGGCAGGGCGTCGATGATCGCCTTGAGCTCGGGCGTCAGCGCCCGGTGCTCCCGCTCCCGGGCCCGGAACTCCGCCAGCTCCTCGTCCGTGGGCAGCTCGCCGTTCCACAGCAGCAGGGCGACCTGCTCGAAAGAGCAGTTCGCCGCGAGCTCCTGGACGGGATAGCCGCGGTAGAGCAGGGAGTTGGTGTCCGGGTTGACCTTGGAGATGGCCGTGTAGTCGGCGACGACGCCGGCCAGTCCCTTGTGGACCTCGCTCTGGGTCTCGGTCATGGTGGTCTCCTTCACGTGGTCGGTGCGGTGGGTGCGGTCAGTGGTGCAGCCCGGGGACCTCGAAGTCGAAGACCCCGGAGTCGAACTGGTTGTACCCGTTGTAGTCCACCAGTTCGTAGAGCCGGGCGCGAGTGAGCATCTCCGGCACGGCCGCCTCCTGGGTGCCGTCGGTGCGGAGGGTGTCCAGCACGCGCTCCATGGCGCCCAGGGCGGCGCGCATCAGGGTCACCGGGTAGATGATCATGTTCACCCCGGCGTCCTGGAGCTGGTCGGCGGTGAACAGCTGCGACTTCCCGAACTCGGTCATGTTCGCCAGGATCGGCACGTCCACCGCGGCCCGCATCGCCTCGAACTCGGACAGGTCGGCCATGGCCTCGGGGAAGATCGCGTCCGCCCCGGCGTCCACCAGGGCCTTCGCCCGGTCGGTGGCGGCGTCCAGGCCCTCGACGCCGCGGATGTCGGTGCGGGCCATGATCAGGAAGTTCGGGTCCCGGCGGGCCTCGGCGGCGGCCCGGATCCGCTTGACGGCGGTGGCCAGGTCCACGACGTTCTTGCCGTCCAGGTGGCCGCAGCGCTTGGGGTTGAACTGGTCCTCGATGTGGCACCCGGCCAGGCCGGCGTTCTCGAGCTCCTGGACGGTGCGGGCCACGTTCATGGGCTCGCCGAAGCCGGTGTCGGCGTCCACGAGGCACGGCAGGTCGGTCACCCGGGCGATCTGCCCGGCCCGGGCGGCCACCTCGGGCAGGGCGGTGAGCCCGATGTCGGGGAAGCCGAGCTCGTTGGCGAGCACGGCCCCGGAGATGTAGACGCCGTCGAAGCCCTGCTCCTGGATGAGCTTCGTGGACAGCGGGGTGAAGGCGCCGGGGAAGCGGACGGTGCGGGGGCCGGCCAGCATCTCGCGCAGGGCGATCCGCTTGGCCTCGGGGGTGGTGGTGGAGAACAGCATGGCTTAGAAGATTCCCTTCGTGCCGGTGCGCAGGGGATGCGAGGCGGTGACGTTGAGGGCGTCGAGCTCGCCGGCGCCCAGGGCCGGGAGGTTCTCGGCGGCGGCGATGAACCGGTCCAGCTCGTCGTCGGCGACGATCCCGGCGGCCAGCGTCCGCAGCTTGGTGACGTACTGCTCGCGGGCGAACGGGCGGGCGCCCAGCGGGTGGGCGTCGGCCACGGCGATCTCGTCGGTGATCACGGTGCCGTCGGTGAGGGTGATCTCCACCGACCCGCCGAAGGCCTTCTCGCTGATGTCCAGGGAGTGGTAGCGGCGGGTCCACTCGGGGTCCTCGGCGGTGGTCACCTTCTGCCACAGCTCGACGGTGTCCGGGCGTCCGGCGCGCTCCGGGGCGTAGGAGTCCACGTGGTGCCAGGTGCCGTCCTGCAGGGCCACGGTGAAGATGTAGGGGATCGAGTGGTCGAGGGTCTCCCGCGATGCGGTGGGGTCGTACTTCTGCGGGTCGTTGGCCCCGGAGCCGATGACGTAGTGGGTGTGGTGGCTGGTGCGGATCACCACCGAGGTCACGTTGTCGGGGTCCTTCGCCTCGGGGTGCTCGCGGTGCAGCTTGCGGGCCAGGTCGATCCAGGCCTGCGCCTGGTACTCCGCCGAGTGCTCCTTGGTGTAGGTGTCCAGGATCGCGGCCTTGGCCTCCCCGGGGGCCGGCAGCGGGACCTCGTAGGCCGCACCCGGGCCGTCCAGCAGCCAGGCGATGACCCCGTCCTCGCCCTCGTAGATGGGGGTGGGGGAGGTCTGCCCGCGCATCGCGCGGTCCACGGCCTCCACGGCCATCTTCCCGGCGAAGGCCGGGGCGTGGGCCTTCCAGGTGGAGATCTCGCCCTTGCGGGACTGGCGGGTGGCGGTGGTGGTGTGCAGGCCCTGGCCGATGGCGTGGAAGATCGTCTCCACGGGCAGGCCGAGCAGGGTGCCGATCCCGGCGGCCGCGGAGGGGCCGAGGTGGGCGACGTGGTCGATCTTGTGGGCGTGCAGGCAGATCGCCTTCACGAGGTCCACCTGCAGCTCGTAGCCGGTGGCGATGCCGCGGACCAGGTCGTGGCCGGTGGCCCCCACGTGCTGGGCCACGGCCAGGATCGGGGGGATGTTGTCGCCGGGGTGGGAGTACTCGGCGGCCAGGAACGTGTCGTGGTAGTCGAGCTCGCGCACGGCCACGCCGTTGGCCCACGCCGCCCACTCGGGGGAGACCTTGCGGGTGGCGGTGTCCACGCCGTAGAGGCCCGAGCCCGTGCCGCCCGGGGTGGGCGCGTGGGCCAGGGCCTGGTCCCGGGCGGAGACGATCGGGTCGCGGTTGAGGGAGGCGATCGCGACCGAGGCGTTGTCCAGGACCCGGTTGATCACCATCTCCGTCACCTCTGGGGTGACCTCGACCGGGTCGGCGGCGACCTCGGCCATCTTCCAGGCCAGCTGCTCCTCGCGGGGCAGGTTGTCCTTGGACGGGTGGACGCGCACGGAATGGAGAACGGTCATGGGAGTTCCTCTCGTGGGGACGGACGACCGCCGGCGGCGGTCGAAGGGGTGTCCGCGCTCAGCCGGCGGCCTCGAGCGGGGGAGCGGGCTGGACCCACTCCCGGACAGGGGTGGTCAGGACGGCCTGCAGCGAGTTGGCCAGGTGCACACGGGTCGCCGCCTCGGCGAGCTCCTCGGAGCCCTCCGCGACGGCGCGGGCGATCTGGGCGTGCTCGGCGGCGGCGCGCGCGAGCCGGTCGGGGTTGGTGCGGGAGAGCTTGCGCACCCGGGCCAGGTGCAGGCGCAGGGAGCGCTGGGCCGCGGTGAGGTACGGATTGGCCGTGGCCTCGTCGATGGCGCGGTCCATGCGCTCCACGAGGTCGTAGTACCCGGCCCGGTCCGTGCCCGGCCCGTGGAGCTGGGCCACGACCGCCTCGAGCTCGGCGGCCAGCTCCTGGAACGCGACGGGGTCGCGGCGCCGGGCGGCCAGCCGGGCCGCCCGGCAGTCGAGGGCCTCCCGCAGCTCGAACAGGGCGCGGACGTCCTCGAGGGAGACCTGGGAGACCACGACGCCGCGGCCCCGGTGCGCCTCCGCGAGACCGTCGGCGGTGAGCCGGCTGAGGGCCTCGCGGATCGGCGTGCGCGAGATGCCGAAGCGCTCCGACTGCTCGACCTCGCCGAGCACCTGGCCCGGGAGCAGCCGCCATTCGACGATGTCCTCGCGCAGGGCCTCGTAGGCGCGGTCGCTGGCTCGCACGGCTCCCTCCTCGCTCTTGTCGCCCGCGACGGGGAGTGCGCCGCGGACTCTGGGTGACAGGCATCACAATGCACGAGCATTGTATACACAGTTCGGTGCAGTTGACGAGGGATTTGGTCCGGATCGGCTCGATCGTGCATCTGTGTATACAGAGGTCTTGTCGTGTGTGACCTGCACCACTAGGGTGTCCGGCAGGACCGCAACCCCTGGGAGGGACCCATGAGCACCGACCACCGAACACCGCCGCCGGCCGAGGGCTACGCGGAGGTCTACCGCCGCAGCGTGCAGGACCCGGAGGAGTTCTGGCTCGACGCCGCCCGCGCCGTGGACTGGGTGCGCGAGCCCACCACCGCCCTCGACGACACCGCAGCCCCGCTCTACCGCTGGTTCCCCGACGGCGAGCTCAACACCTCCTACAACGCCCTCGACCGGCACGTGGAGGCCGGTCACGGCGAGCGCACCGCGCTCGTCTACGACTCCGCGGTGCTGGGGGTCCAGGAGCGGTTCAGCTACGCGCGCCTGCGGGACGACGTCGCCCTGTTCGCCGGGGCGCTCGCCGCCCGGGGGGTGGGCAAGGGCGACCGGGTGCTCGTCTACCTGCCGATGATCCCGCAGGCCGTCGTGGCGATGCTCGCCTGCGCCCGGCTGGGCGCGGTGCACTCGGTGGTCTTCGGCGGGTTCGCCCCGAAGGAGCTCGCCTCCCGCATCGACGACTCCCGGCCGGTCGTGGTGGTGACCACGACCGGCGGGGTGGAGCCGAGGCGGCGGATCGAGTACATCCCGGCCATCGAGGAGGCCCTGCGGCTCGCCGAGCACGCCCCCGGGACGGTGCTGGTGCACGAGCGCCCGGGGTTCGAGACGACGCTCGAGGACGCCCGGGGCCGGGCCGGGGCCGGCGGGCAGCCGACCGTCGAGTGGCTCGACTGGGCGGAGGCCGTCGAGGGCGCCGAGCCGGCGGCGCCCGTCCCGGTCGCGGCCACCGACCCGCTCTACGTCCTGTACACCTCCGGGACCACCGGGACCCCCAAGGGGGTGGTCCGTGACAACGGCGGGCACGCCGTGGCCCTGACGTGGTCCATGCGCCACATCTACGACGTCGGCCCCGGCGAGGTGATGTGGACCGCGTCCGACGTCGGCTGGGTGGTGGGCCACTCCTACATCGTCTACGGCCCGCTCCTGGCCGGCGCCACGACCGTGCTCTACGAGGGCAAGCCCGTGGGCACCCCGGACGCCGGGGCGTTCTGGCAGCGTGTCGAGGACCACGGCGTCAAGGTGCTGTTCACGGCGCCCACGGCCCTGCGGGCCATCCGCCGGGCGGATCCCGAGGGCGAGCTGGTGCGCCGGCACGACATCGGCTCCCTGCGGGCCCTGTTCGTGGCGGGGGAGCGGCTCGACCCGGAGACGTACCACTGGGCCGCCCGGGTGCTGGGCGTCCCGGTCGTCGACCACTGGTGGCAGACGGAGACGGGGTGGGCCATCTGTGCCAACCCCTTCGGGATCGAGCGGCTGCCCCTGAAGGCCGGCTCGCCGTCCGTGCCGGTGCCGGGCTACCGGGTGGAGATCCTGGACCCGCTGGGCCGGCCGGTGGAGACCGGCGAGGAGGGCAACATCGCCCTGCGCCTCCCGCTGCCGCCGGGCACGCTCCCCACGCTGTGGGGCGACGACCAGCGGTTCGTGGACTCCTACCTCAGCGCGTTCCCCGGCTACTACGCCACGGGCGACTCCGGCCACGTGGACGAGGACGGCTACGTCTACGTCATGGGGCGCACCGACGACGTCATCAACGTCTCCGGGCACCGCCTGTCCACCGGGGCCATGGAGCAGGTCCTCGCCTCCCACCCGGCGGTGGCCGAGTGCGCCGTGATCGGGGTGGGGGACCCGCTGAAGGGCCAGCGGCCGTCCGGGTACGTGGTGCTCAAGACCGGTGCCGACGTCCCGCCGGAGCAGCTCCGGGAGGAGCTCGTGGCGCTCGTGCGCCGGCAGATCGGGGCGGTGGCGGACTTCAAGGACGTGGCCGTGGTGGAGGGGCTCCCCAAGACCCGCTCGGGGAAGATCCTGCGCAAGACCATGCGGCAGATGGCCGACGGCGAGGACTACACCGTGCCCTCGACGATCGAGGACGCCTCCGTGCTGGAGGCCCTCGAGGGCGTGCTGCGCCCGCCGAGCGGTTCGTGACGCTCCGGCGCACGGCACGGGATCAGCGGCCGGGGGAGACGTCCTGCCCGGCCCAGCCGTACTCGAGCTCGGGCCGCCCGGGGGTGCCGTGGCGCGGGCGGCGCTGCACGAGGCCCCGGGCCGTCAGGTGCTCGAGGTAGCGCCGCGCCGTGACCCGGGACAGCGTGCTGCGCTCGGCGACCTCACCGGCCGAGAGCCACTCCCCGCCCCGGATCAGCGCGGTGACGGACTCGAGGGTCTGCGGGGACAGGCCCTTGGGCGCGTCCGGGCGGGTGGGCGCGCCCAGGGCCGCGAACGCGCGGTCCACCTCCGCCTGGCCCACCGTCCCGGCCGCGCCCAGGGCGGAGCGGTAGCGCCGGTAGGCGTCGAGCTTCTCCTCGAACACGGCGTAGGTGAAGGGCTTGATGAGGTAGCCGACCACGCCCAGGGTGCTCGCGGCCCGGACGGTCGCCACGTCCCGGTGCGCCGTGATCACCAGCAGGTCCACCGTCTCGCCGCGGGCGCGCAGGGTCCGTGCCACGTCGAGACCGGACATGTCCGGCAGGTTCACGTCCAGCAGCACCAGGTCCACGGGTCGCCCCGCCCGCCGGGCGGCCTGCACGGCCTGCACGGCCGTCCGCCCGGACACGGCGGTGGCGGCCGTCTCGAAGCCCGGTGAGCGCTCGACGTACTGGGCGTGGGCGGCGGCGGTGAGCGGCTCGTCGTCGACGACCAGGACGCGGACCGGCGCGCTCACGGGGCCCGCCCCGCCGCGGCGTCGCGGGCCACCGGGACGGTCACCGTGAACACGGCCCCGCCGTCGTTGCGGTGCTCGATCCGCGCGCCCCACCGCTCGACGACCTCCCGCACCAGGTGCAGGCCCACGCCGCGGCCCTCCGGGCCGGCCGGCTTCGTGGTGACACCGAGCTCGAACACCTCCCGGGCGAGGTCGTCGGGGACCCCCATCCCGGTGTCGGCGACGGTGATCACGACCGCGTCCCGGGCGGGGTCCGCGGCGTCGGGCGCCCGGGCGATCTCGACCTCGACGACCGGGCGGACCCGGTCGGCGTTGGCCGCGGCGGCCTCGACGGCGTTGTCGACGAGGTTGCCGACGAGGGTCACGAGGTCGGCGGGGGAGACGGGGATCCGGGGCGCGTCCGGGTCGACGACGACCTCCAGCTCCACGCCGCGCTCGTGGGCCGCGGCGGTCTTGCCGACCAGCAGGGCCGCGAGGAACGGGTCGTCGAGGTGGGCGAGGAGGTCGTCGGACAGCACCCGGGTGCGCACCATGTCCGCCGAGGCGAAGCCGAGGGCCTCCTCGTCCCGGCCGAGCTCCAGCAGGGAGACGACCGTGTGCATGCGGTTGGCGTGCTCGTGGGTCTGGGCCCGCAGCGCCCCGGCCAGCGCCGCGGTGGCGCGCAGCTGTCCCGAGAGCCGCGAGATCTCGGTGTGGTCCCGCAGGATCACGATCGTGCCGCGCCCCGCGAGCGCTCCGCGGGCCGGGAGGGCCGAGACGATGAGGGTGCGCTCCCCGACCACGAACCACTGCTCCTGCACGGGCGCGCCGGCGCGCAGGAGGACCGCCAGCGCGTGCGGCAGGTCCAGGTCCGCGACGGGGAGCGGTTCGTGCCGGGCCGGTCCCGGGGCCGCCGGCGCCCGGACCCCGAGCAGCTCCCGCGCCCGGGCGTTGAGCACCTGCACCGCGCCGGTCGTGTCCACGAGCAGGAGGCCCTCCGTGGCCTCGTTGAGCACGGCGTCGTGCAGCGCGTGCACCTGGGCGAGCTCCTCCGGCCCCCAGCCGTGGGTGACCCGGCCCAGGTACCGGGAGCCGAGGGCCGCGACCGTCGCCGACGCGGCCAGCAGCAGCAGCCCGACGAGGAGCACCGCCGGCAGCTGGGCGAGCGCCTGCTGCGAGACGGCCTCGAGGAGGACACCGGTGGCCACGAGCGCCACGACCGTGCCGTCCCCGTCCCGGACCGGGGCGATCGTGCGCACGGAGGGGCCGAGGTTGCCGCGCTCCGTGCTGGTCCAGGTCTGCCCGGCGAGCGCGTGCGAGCGGTCCCCGCGGTAGGCCTCGCCGACCGAGGAGGGCAGGGGGTGCGTCCAGCGGGTGCCGTCCGGGGCCATGATCGTGACGAAGTCGAGGTCCGTGTCCGCGAGCAGCCGGTCCGTGAGCGGCTGCAGCACGGCGTGCGGGTCCGGCCCGCCCACCGCCTCGAGCACGTACGGGTCGTCCGCCAGAGCTGTGGCGAGGACCCGGGTCACCGCCTCGGCGCGCTCCACGACCGCGCCGCGCTCGTGGGCAAACAGGACGAGGGAGACGGCGAGGGTCACCAGCGCGACGACGGCGAGCTGCATCAGGAAGAAGCGCCGGGCCAGGGACATGTCCGCTCCTTGATCTCCCGGCCGTCCCTCCCTCTCTTGTGGTGGGCGTCACGACCATTATGACCACAACACGACAGGGCGCCGGGCCGCGGTGAGACTCGTCACATCGGCCCGATCCCGGGTCCCGCGCTCCACCCCACCGCGCTACCCACCCGAACCGGAGGACAAGCATGGCCACCGTCGCCACGGACCCCGTCGACCCGCAGCCGCCCGCCCAGAAGCAGAAGAAGGACAGGACGCACTACCTGTACGTCTTCGTGATCGTCGCCGTCGTCGCCGGCGCCGTCCTGGGCCTCCTGGCCCCCGAGTTCGCCCAGACGCTCAAGCCGGTCGGCACCGCGTTCATCGCCCTGATCAAGATGATGATCGCCCCCATCATCTTCTGCACGATCGTCCTGGGCGTCGGCTCCATCGCCAAGGCGGCGACCGTCGGCAAGGTCGGCGGCCTGGCCCTGGCCTACTTCATGGCGATGTCCACCATGGCACTGGGCATCGGCCTGGTGGTGGGCAACCTCATCCACCCGGGCGAGGGCCTGAACATCCAGGGCTCGGAGTACGAGGTCACGGACGCGGGCCACGGCGACGGGGAGGGCGGGACCATCGGGTTCCTGCTCGGCATCATCCCCACGTCCCTGCTGTCCTCCCTGACCGAGGGCAACATCCTGCAGACCCTGTTCGTGGCGCTCATCGTGGGCTTCGCGCTGCAGCAGATGGGCCCGGCCGGCAAGCCCGTGCTCAAGGCCGTCGGCTACGTCCAGGCCCTGGTCTTCCGGATCCTGATCATGGTCATGTGGGTCGCCCCCATCGGGGCGTTCGGCGCGATCGCCGGTGTGGTTGGCGAGACCGGCGTCCAGGCCATCGTCTCGATGGCCACCCTGATGATCGCCTTCTACCTCACCTGCGTCCTGTTCATCGTGGTGGTCCTGGGCGGGCTCCTGAAGGCGGTCACGGGGATCAACATCTTCCGGCTCATGAAGTACCTGGGCCGCGAGTACCTGCTGATCTTCTCGACCTCATCCTCCGAGGCGGCCCTGCCCCGGCTCATCGCCAAGATGGAGCACGTGGGCGTCTCCAAGCCCGTGGTCGGCGTCACGGTCCCGACCGGCTACTCCTTCAACCTGGACGGCACCGCCATCTACCTGACCATGGCCGCCCTCTTCGTCGCCTCCGCGATGGGCAGCCCGCTGGCCATCGGCGAGCAGATCTCCCTCCTGGTGTTCATGATCATCGCCTCGAAGGGCGCCGCCGGGGTCACCGGCGCCGGCCTGGCCACCCTGGCGGGCGGCCTGCAGTCCCACCGCCCCGACCTGGTCGACGGGGTCGGCATCATCGTCGGCATCGACCGCTTCATGTCCGAGGCCCGCGCCCTGACCAACTTCACCGGCAACGCCGTGGCCACCCTGCTGATCGGCAAGTGGACCCGCGAGATCGACCTCGTCCAGGTGGAGCGCGTGCTCTCCGGCCAGGACCGGTTCGACGAGTCCACCATGGCCGCCCACTCGCACGGCACCGCCGAGGACCGGCCCGCCACCGAGACCGCTCCCGGGGCCCGGGTGGAGGACTCCGTCGCGGAGAAGCTCGAGGCCGCGGCCGGCGCCGGAGCGCGCTGACCCGTCCCCGCACCGGGACCCGTGTCCGGCCCGCGCCCGCCGTGCCCCCGAGAGGGGCGCGGCGGGCGCGGGCCGTCGTCGTCCGCCGGCTCCACCGTGCCCGGGAATTCGGGGCCGCCCGGCGGCGGCGGTACCCTGGTAGCTGATCGAGTCCAGGAAAACCCCAGGTCGGCCCGTCCGGCCCGGGCCGCCCCGTGCCCGGGGCCGGTCCGCCCGAGCGCGACCACGAACGAAAGAGCGGTGCCACGAGTGAGCCAGCAGAGCGACGAGAGGAACCCCGGCACGGGCGAGGCCGGGACGGGAACCGTCGGCCTGACCGGCCGTCCCGCCCGCGACTTCCCCGAGCCGCCCGAGCTCTCCACCCACGGGCCCGCCCGGATCATCGCGATGGTCAACCAGAAGGGCGGGGTCGGGAAGACCACCTCGACCATCAACCTCGGCGCGGCGCTCGCCGAGCTGGGGCGCAAGGTCCTGCTCGTCGACTTCGATCCGCAGGGCGCCCTCTCCGCCGGCCTCGGCGCCAACCCGCACGAGCTGGAGCTGACGGTCTACAACGTCATGATGGACCGCTCCGTGGACGTCTGGGACGTGGTCCAGGAGACCGACGTCGAGGGCGTCGACCTGCTCCCCGCGAACATCGACCTCTCCGCGGCGGAGGTGCAGCTCGTCACCGAGGTGGCCCGCGAGCAGGTGCTGGCCAGTGCCCTGCGCAAGCTCGAGGAGCACTACGACGTCATCATCATCGACTGCCAGCCCTCGCTGGGGCTGCTGACGGTCAACGCGCTGACCGCCGCGCACGGGGTGGTCATCCCGCTCATCGCGGAGTTCTTCGCCCTGCGCGCCGTGGCGCTGCTCGTGGACTCCATCGAGAAGGTCCAGGACCGGCTCAACCCCCGCCTGCAGATCGACGGGGTGCTCGCCACGATGTTCGACTCCCGGACCCTGCACTCCCGCGAGGTCATGGCCCGGATCGTGGACGCCTTCGGCGACAAGGTCTTCGACACCGTCATCAAGCGCACCGTGAAGTTCCCGGACGCCACGGTGGCCGCCGAGCCCATCCTCTCCTTCGCCACGGCCCACCAGGGCGCCGAGTCCTACCGTCAGCTGGCGCGGGAGCTCATCTCGCGCGGCGGCGCACCCTGATGCACCCCGAGGAGCCGCCGGTCCCCGAGGGTCCCGGCGGCTTCGCGGTGCAGCTGGAGGACTTCGCGGGGCCCTTCGAGGTGCTGCTCTCCCTGATCGCCAAGCACGAGCTGGACATCACCCGGATCGCGCTGGCCACCGTCACGGACGAGTTCCTCCAGTACGTGCGCGCCCTGCACGAGATCGGCTCGACCCGCGCCCTCGACGAGGCCAGCGAGTTCCTCGTGGTCGCCGCGACGCTCCTGGACCTCAAAGCCGCTCGGCTGCTGCCGCGCGGGGAGGTCGAGGACGAGGAGGACGTGGCCCTGCTGGAGGCGCGGGACCTGCTCTTCGCCCGGCTGCTGCAGTACAAGGCGTTCAAGGAGGTGGCCGTGCTGCTCGACGAGCGGATGCGGGCCGAGTCCACCCGCCTGCCCCGGTCGGTGCCGCTGGACCCGGAGGTGGCGGCCGTGCTGCCCGAGCTCGACTGGCGGACCACCCCGGAGCAGTTCGCCGCGATCGCCCGCTCCGTCTTCGTGCCCCGCCCCGGGGCGCCCGCGGAGGTCGGGGTGGACCACCTGCACGGGGCCGCCGTGACGGTCCGGGACGAGGCGGAGATCCTCGGCGGGCTGCTCGAGGACGGAGCCCCGCGCTCCTTCCGGGTGCTCGTCGCGGACGCCGGGTCCACCCTCGCGGTGGTCGTGCGATTCCTGGCGCTGCTCGAGATGTACCGGGACGCGGTGCTCGAGCTCGCCCAGGAGCAGCCGCTGGGGGAGCTGACGGTCCGCTGGACCGGGGCGGGCACCGGGTGGACCGCCGACCGTCTGTCCGAGGACGCCGCGGGCCCGGCTGCCGTCGTCGCGGCCCCGGACGGGGTCCCGGCCGCCTCGGGGGCCCCGGCGTGAGCCCCGCGGCCGAGGGCGGGCCGGACCTCGAGGCGCTGCCCGGCGGGGTGCGGGCCGCCGTCGAGGCGATCCTGATGGTGGCCGACGAGCCCGTCAGCGAGTACGAGATCGCCGCCGCCCTCGTGGTCCCGGTCGCCACCGTGCAGCGGGTCCTCGACCGGCTCCGCGCGGAGTACGACGGCGTCGCCGCCGATCCGGGGTATGATGGGACGTTGGCGCCGCGCGGGTTCGAGCTGCGCAGCACCGGTGCCGGCTGGCGGATCCACTCGCGCAGCGAGTTCGCCCCCGTCGTCTCCGCGTTCGTCGCGGAGGGACAGACCGCCCGGCTGTCGCAGGCGGCCCTGGAGACCCTGGCCGTCGTGGCCTACCGCCAGCCCGTGAGCCGGGGACGCATCTCCGCGATCCGCGGGGTCAACGTCGACGGCGTCGTCCGCACGCTCGTGCAGCGAGGCCTGATCCGCGAGCTCGAGCGGGACGGCGAGTCCGGCGCCGTGCTCTACGGCACCACCACGTTCTTCCTGGAGAAGATGGGCATCGGCTCGCTCGACGAGCTCCCCGACATCGCCCCTCATCTGCCGGGCATCGACCAGATCGACCACTACGAGGACTGAGACACCACCATGGCCACTTCACGTTCATCATCCGGCCGCCCCGGGCCCGGCGGCCGCCGCGCCCCCGGCTCCCAGGGCGGCCAGAAGCCCCGCACCGGCCAGGGCGGCACGTCGTTCCAGGGCGGGAAGGGCGCTCCTGGCCGCGGCCCCGCCAAGGGTGGCGCAGCCAAGAGTGGCGCAGCCAAGGGGGGCGCCGGCAAGGGTGGCGCAGCCAAGGGCGGGTCCTCGACGGGCACCGGTCAGGACCGCGGGCCCCGCCCGTTCGCGTCCTCCGAGAAGAGCTCCCGGCGGATGCCCGCCACCCCGTACCGCCCGCCGCACCGGAAGCGCCGCCCCAAGAACCCGCCCGTGGACCGGCTCGACCAGCACGACCCGGACGGGGTGCGCCTGCAGAAGCTCATGGCCCAGGCCGGCGTGGCCTCGCGGCGCGTGTGCGAGGAGATGATCGAGGCCGGCCGCGTGCAGGTCAACGGGGAGACCATCACCGAGCTCGGCATCCGCGTGGACCCGGACACCGTCGAGATCCACGTCGACGGCGTCCGCGTGCAGCTCGACGAGAACCTCGTCTACTACGCCTTCAACAAGCCCGAGGGGGTGCTCTCCACCATGGAGGACCCCGAGGGCCGGCCGTGCGTGGCCGACTACCTGAACCAGCAGAAGAACGAGCGCGTCTTCCACGTGGGCCGCCTCGACGTCGAGACCGAGGGCCTCCTGCTGCTGACCAACGACGGCGAGCTGACCAACCGGCTCACCCACCCCTCCTACGAGGTCCCCAAGACCTACCTCGTGCAGGTCCGCGGGCCCATGGAGAAGGGCGTCGGCGCGGCCATGAAGGCCGGCATCGAGCTCGAGGACGGCATCGCCTCCGTCGACTCCTTCCGGCTCGTGGACTCCACCCCCGGCCACCTGCTGGTCGAGGTCGTCCTGCACTCCGGGCGCAACCGCATCGTGCGCCGGCTCTTCGACGCCGTGGGCCACCCCGTCGAGAAGCTCGTGCGCACCGAGGTCGGCCCCATCCGGATCGGGGACCAGCGCCAGGGCACCATCCGCCGCCTGTCGAAGACCGAGGTCGGGCACCTCCTCGCCTCGGTGGGCATGTAGGGAGCGCCCGTGACGCAGACCCCCACCGCACCGCCGACCCCCGCGGCGACCGCCGGGCCCGTGCTCGTGGTCGGCGCCGGCCTGCTCGGCGCCAGCATCGGCCTGGGCCTGCGCCACCTCGGCGTGGACGTCTGGCTGCAGGACTCCTCGCCCACCGCCGAGGCCGTGGCCCAGGACATCGGCGCCGGCCGCTCCTGCCGCGCGGCGGGGCAGGACCGGGTGCCGGAGCCGGCCCTCGTCGTCGTCGCCACCCCGCCCGACGTCACCGCCGAGACCGTGGTCGAGGCGCTGGGACGCCACCCGGAGGCGGTCGTCCTCGACATCGCCTCCGTGAAGGAGTCCGTGCTGGAGGACGTGCGCGCCCGGGGCGGGGACCTCACCCGCTACGTGGGCACCCACCCCATGGCCGGGCGGGAGAAGTCCGGCCCCGTGGCCGCCCGCGGCGAGCTGTTCACGTCCATGCCCTGGGTCGTGTGCGACTCCGGCCGCTCCGCGCCCGCGGCGCTCGCCGCGGCGAAGAACCTGGCCGTGGACCTCGGGGCGACGGTCACGTTCATGGACGCCCGCGAGCACGACGCGACCGTGGCGCTGATCTCCCACCTGCCGCAGGTGATGTCCTCCCTGCTGGCCTCCCGGCTGCAGGACACCCCGCTGCACCACCTGTCCCTCGCGGGCCAGGGGCTGCGGGACACCACCCGCATCGCCGCCTCCGACCCGGGCCTGTGGGTGCAGATCCTCTCCGCGAACGCCGCTCCCGTGGTGGCGTCCCTGCACGGGGTGCGCGAGGACCTCGACCGGCTCATCGCCACGCTCGAGGCCCCGCGCGCCCCGGGCGCCCGGCTGGACATCGCCCAGCTGATGTCGGAGGGCAACGCCGGCCGGGCCCGGATCCCGGGCAAGCACGGCGGCGCGCCCCGCGCGTTCGCGACCCTCACCGTGCTCGTCGGGGACGTCCCCGGGCAGATCGCCCGGCTGCTCACCGAGATCGGGGAGATCGGCGTCAACCTCGAGGACCTGCGCCTCGAGCACTCCCCGGGCCAGCCCGTGGGCCTCGTGGAGGTCTCCGTGCTGCCCAACCGCCGCAAGGAACTCGTCGAGGCGCTCCAGGAGCGCGGATGGAAGGTCGTGCAGTGAACACCGGAACGAACACCGCCCGCAGCGCAGCACCCGGCACCGGGACGCCGGCCGCCGCCGGCCGGCAGCTGGTCGTCGCCATCGACGGGCCCTCCGGCTCCGGCAAGTCCAGCGTGTCCAAGGAGGTCGCCCGCCGCTTCGGCCTCGCCTACCTGGACACGGGCGCGATGTACCGCGCGCTGACGTGGTGGTGCCTCGACCGCGGGGTGGACCTCTACGACGGCGGCGCCGTGGTCGAGGCCGCCCGCTCCTTCCCGCTCGCCCAGGGCACCGACCCCGACCGGGAGCTGGTGTTCGTGGGCGGGACCGACGTGGGCGTCGAGATCCGCGGCGCCCGGGTGACCGAGGCGGTCAGCGCCGTGGCCACCAACCAGGCCGCGCGGGCGGTGCTGGTGGCCCGCCAGCAGGAGCTCATCGCGGACAGCGGCCGGCGGATCGTGGCCGAGGGCCGGGACACCACCACCGTGGTGGCCCCCGACGCCGACGCCCGGATCCTGCTCACCGCCGACGAACGGGCCCGGATGGCCCGGCGCGGCCTGCAGAACGGCGGCGTCGAGGACGCCGAGCAGCTGCGGGCCCGGGTCGTGGGCCGGGACGCCAAGGACGCGACGGTCGTGAACTTCACCGAGGCCGCCGACGGCGTCGTGACGATCGACTCCTCCGAGCTCACCGTGGAGCAGACCGTCCAGGCCGTCATCGACGTGGTCGTCCGCGCCGCGGGCCGCTCCGCCTGAACCGGTCCGCCCCGCACCCCCCGACATTTTTCCGCACCCCGACCGGCCGCACCCGGCCCAGCGAAGGACAGCCATGACCGGCAACCCCGAGAACTCCGCGCACGACACCGCCCACGACCCCTACGAGGCCGAGATCCTCGGCGGCACCACGGACGACGTCGCCCAGCGGCTCGCGGCCATCGACGACGACGAGGCCGAGCAGCGCGCGCAGGCGCTGCGGGCCGGGCTCGAGGACTACGAGCTCGACGAGGAGGACGCCGCGCTGCTCGCCGAGTGGGCGGAGGACGGGGACCAGGCCCCCGTGCGCCGGCCCGCCCCGGTGCTCGCCATCGTGGGCCGCCCCAACGTCGGCAAGTCGACCCTCGTCAACCGCATCCTCGGCCGGCGCGAGGCCGTCGTGGAGGACACCCCGGGCGTGACCCGGGACCGCGTCTCCTACCGGGCCACCTGGAACGGGCGCAACTTCACCCTCGTGGACACCGGCGGGTGGGAGTACGACGCCAAGGGCATCAACGCCCGCGTCGCCGAGCAGGCCGAGATGGCCGTGGAGTTCGCCGACGCCGTGCTGCTCGTGCTCGACGCCACCGTGGGCGTCACCGCCGCGGACGAGGCCATCGTGAAGATGCTGCGCAAGGTCCGGAAGCCGGTGATCCTGGTCGCCAACAAGGTGGACTCCCCGCAGCTCGAGGTCGAGGCCACCTATCTGTGGTCCCTCGGCATGGGGGAGCCGCACCCGGTGTCCGCCCTGCACGGGCGCGGCGCCGCCGACGTCCTCGACGCGGTCACGGACCTGCTGCCGGAGTTCTCCGCCGTGGCCGAGACCGAGCTGACCGGCGGGCCCCGCCGCGTGGCGCTCATCGGGCGCCCGAACGTGGGCAAGTCCTCGCTGCTCAACAAGCTGGCCGGCTCCGAGCGCGTCGTCGTGGATCCCCTGGCCGGGACCACCCGCGACCCCGTGGACGAGCTCATCGAGCTGGGCGGCAAGCCCTGGCGCTTCATCGACACCGCGGGCATCCGCCGCCGCGTGCACATGGCCCAGGGCGCGGACTTCTACGCGTCCCTGCGCACCCAGGCCGCCCTCGAGCGCGCCGAGGTGGCCGTGGTGCTGCTGGCCGCGGACGAGGTGCTCTCCGAGCAGGACGTCCGCATCCTGCAGCTGGCCGTGGACTCCGGGCGCGCCCTCGTGCTCGCCTTCAACAAGTGGGACCTCATGGACGAGGACCGCCGCTACTACCTGGAGCGGGAGATCGACCGCGACCTCGCGCACGTGGCCTGGGCGCCGCGGGTGAACGTCTCGGCGAAGACCGGCTGGCACAAGGACCGGCTGGTCCCCGCCCTGGAGACCGCCCTGGCCTCGTGGGACACCCGCGTCCCCACCGGGCGGCTCAACGCGTTCCTCGGCGAGATCGTGGCCGCCCACCCGCACCCCGTGCGCGGCGGCAAGCAGCCGCGCATCCTCTTCGGCACCCAGGCCTCCTCCCGGCCGCCGCGCTTCGTGCTGTTCACCACCGGTTTCCTCGACCCAGGGTACCGGCGGTTCATCACCCGCCGCCTCCGCGAGACCTTCGGTTTCGAGGGCACCCCCATCGAGGTGTCCATGCGCGTGCGGGAGAAGCGGAACCGGAAGCGCTGAGGCGCCCGCCGAGATGAATTCCGCCGGAGCTTGCTGTAATGTGATGCGAGTGCTCGGGGCGGGAACGTACTGAGCACTTCGGGCTGTGGCGCAGCTTGGTAGCGCACTTGACTGGGGGTCAAGGGGTCGCAGGTTCAAATCCTGTCAGCCCGACGATTCGAGGCCGGTGGACCGCGGGAACGCGGACCACCGGCCTTCTCTCGTTCCCGGGGACGGCGCCTCCGGCACCCGTGCTGCCTACCGGCGGGCCCGGGAGGCCGACTCCCGCAGCCGGTCCAGGTCGAGGTCCGGCCGGCCGCCGGCGCTGCCGACCACCTCGGCCGCCGCCGCCGCGGCCCACCAGGCGGCGGACTCGGGGCTCTCCCCGCGCAGCAGCGCGACGGTGAGCGCGGCCACGAACGAGTCGCCCGCCCCGGTGGGGTCCACGGGATCCTCGCCCAGGTGGGGCAGGAGCACGTGCCCGCCCGGCCAGGCGACCACGTCGCCCTCGCCGGTGGCCAGGGCGACGACGCGCGGGCCCTCCGCGAGCAGCGACTCCGCGGCCCGCACCGTCCCCGGCACGTCCTGCGGCGCCCAG
>NZ_PDDL01000033.1:0-33258 GCF_020833785.1 Kocuria sp. CCUG 69068 | reverse complement strand
CTTCGCCGCGGCGGGGAACGCGGTCTGCGCGTGCAGGTTCCCCTGGCCGTGGACGGGGCGGACGGCGGGCATGCCCAGGGCCGTGCGGCTCATCGAGCTCCTCCGGTCGTGCGGGGGGCCGAGGACGACGCCGTGCGGCGCGCCCCCGGCCCCGGGATGGACAGCTCGACCGGCCCGGAGACCTCGAGCGGGTTCTCGCGGGTGGACGCGAGGATCTCGGCGAAGTGGACGGTGCCCGCACCCGTTCCCCGGCGGTTCATGGCCCCGCCCAGGTGCATCAGGCAGGAGGCGTCTCCCCCGGTGCACAGCTCGGCACCGGTCGAGACGATGTTGTCGATCTTCTCCTCGGCCATCGCGGCGGAGACATCCGGGTTCTTGAACGAGAAGGTCCCGCCGAAGCCGCAGCACTCCTCAGCGTCGGGCAGCTCGACGAAATCGATGTCCCCGACCGAGGCGACCAGGTCCTTCTGCCGGTCCCCCAGGCGCAGCAGCCGCATCCCGTGGCAGGACGGGTGGTAGGTCACCCGGTGGGGGAACCAGGAGCCGAGCTGCGCGGCCGCGTCGTGGACGCCGAGCACGTCGGTCAGCAGCTGCGAGAGCTCGTAGGTGGTGGCGGCGACGGCTGCGGCGGCCGCCGCCAGTTCCTCGTCGCCGCCGGCGCGGGCGATCATCGGCTGCTGGTGGCCCAGGGAGGCGACGCAGGAGCCCGAGGGCGCCACGGCGACGTCGTAGTCCACGGCGGAGAAGGCCTGCACGTGGTTGCGGACCACGGGCAGGGCGTCGTCGAAGTAGCCGCTGTTGACGTGCATCTGGGAGCAGCAGCCCTGGCCGGGCGGGAACACCACCTCGTGGCCGAGCCGCTCGAGCACCCGCACGGTGGCCAGCGCGACCCGCGGATACATCGCGTCCACGATGCACGTGGCGAACAGGGCGATTCTCATGCGACCTCCGGAGTCGGGAGCGGGAAGACGGGACGACGACGCCGGGCCGCCTGTGGTCTGACCATGCTAGACCGGTGAACCCCGTCACACAATCGACCGGCGCAACGATCGCGCCACCTCGGGAGAGCGGTTGGCCGTGTGACGTGGCTCATGTACTCTTCGTGGTCAGACCATTGTGGTCCGACCATAGCCGTGACGCGTTCCCCGTCGGCCACGCACCGTTCCGTCCGTCCCCGTCCCTGGGAGTCCGAGTGACCACCTTTACCGCGATGACCGATGCCGTCGGCGGGAGCGTCGCGCTCTCCGCCCTCGTCGGCACCATCCCTCTGCTCACGTTCTTCGTCATGCTGCTGGGCGTCAAGGCCCGCGCCCACGTCTCGGGCGCCACCGCGCTGCTGGCGGCGATCGTCGTCGCCGTCCTGGCCTTCGGCATGCCGCTCTCCCTCACACTGCTCTCCGCCACCCAGGGCGCGGTCTACGGCCTGTTCCCCATCGTGTGGATCGTGGTCATGGCGCTGTGGTTCTACCAGGTGACCGTCCTCAGCGGCCGCTTCGAGGACCTGCGAACCATCTTCGACACCATCGGCGGCGGGGACCTGCGCATCCAGGCCGTGCTCATCGCGTTCTGCTTCGGCGGCCTGCTCGAGGCCCTCGCCGGCTTCGGCGCGCCCGTCGCGATCACCGCGACCATGATCCTGGCGCTGGGGCTCAAGCCCCTGAAGACGGCCACCGTGGTGCTCATCGCCAACACCGCGCCCGTGGCGTTCGGCGCGATCGCCATCCCGATCACCACCGCCGGCGTGCTGACCGGCCTGGACCCCGCGCGGATCGGCGCGGTCGTCGGCCACCAGGCGCCGTTCTTCGCGGTCATGGTGCCGTTCATCCTGCTGTTCATCATCGACGGCGTGCGCGGGCTCAAGGAGGCGTGGCTGGCCGCGCTGGTCATCGGCGTCTCCTTCGCGATCGCCCAGTGGTGGTGCGCCACGTACTTCTCCTACGAGCTCACCGACGTGGTTGCCTCCCTCACCGGCCTGGCCGCCGCGGTGATCCTCCTGCGCTTCTGGCGCCCCAAGGGCGCCGACGCCGTCCGCACCCGCCTCGGCGTGGAGAAGCCTCCCGCACCCGAGGGGCTGACCCCGGCACGCGTGTGGATGGCCGTGCTGCCCTACGTCCTGGTGGTCGCGGTCTTCGGCCTGGCCAAGCTGTGGACCCTCGGCGTGAGCATCCCGGGGGCCCTGGCCGCCACCGACATCTCCATCCCCTGGCCGGGCCTGCACGGACACCTCCTCAACGCAGCCGGCGAGCCGGTCACGAGCACCATCTACAAGTTCCAGTGGCTCTCCAGCCCGGGCACGCTGCTGCTGATCACAGGCCTGCTCGTCGCCGTCATCTACTCGGTGTTCCACGGCAACGGCCGCTTCCGGCTCTCGGTGGGCAACGCCGTGGCGGAGATCGGGCGCTCGTTCTGGAAGATGCGCTTCTCCGCACTGACCATCATGAGCGTGCTCTCCCTGGCCTACGTCATGAACACGTCCGGCCAGACCATCTCGATCGGCACCTGGGTGGCCGGTCTCGGCGCGGCCTTCGCGTTCCTCTCCCCCGTGCTCGGCTGGCTGGGCACCGCGGTCACCGGCTCCGACACCTCCGCCAACGCGCTGTTCTCCAACCTCCAGAAGACCGCCGCCGAGGGCACCGGCCTCGATCCGCACCTCATGACGGCGGCGAACACCTCCGGCGGCGTGGTGGGCAAGATGATCTCGCCGCAGTCCCTGGCCATCGCCGCGACCGCGGTGGGCATGGAGGGCAAGGAGTCCGCCATCTTCCGCTCGGTCATCTGGTGGTCCCTCGGCCTGCTCCTGCTGCTGTGCACCCTGGTGTTCCTGCAGTCCAACGTGCTGGCCTGGATGCTCCCGACCTCCTGAGCACAACGCCCCGGGGCCCCGCTGGACCGATCGGTCCGGCGGGGCCCCGCCGCCTCCCTAGACTGGTCCGCGTCCCGCCCACCCTCTGAGGAGCCCCCCGTGCCCGCAGCCGCACGCATGTACACCGTCGTCCTCGACTGGCTCGAGGAGCGCCTGCGCTCGGGCGAGATCTCGGTGGGCGACAAGCTGCCCGGGGAACGCCACCTGGCCGAGGAGTTCGGCATCTCCCGCGCCTCGGTGCGGGAGGCGATCCGGATCCTCGACGCCATGGGACTGGTCCGCTCGTCGACCGGGTCCGGGCCGAACGCGGGGGCGATCGTCATCGCGGAGCCCTCGGCCGCGCTCGGGTGGGCGCTGCGGATGCACGTGGCCAACCGGTCGCTGCCGGTGCGGGACCTGGTGCAGACCCGGCTGCTGCTCGAGACCCAGTCCGCCCGCGAGGCGGCCGCCGCGGCGGAGACCCCGGGGCGGGCGGCGGTGCTCGGGCGCGCCGCGGAGCTCGTGGCCGCCATGGAGGACCCGGACCTGCCGGACGAGCGCTTCCACGCCCACGACGCGCAGTTCCACATCCTGCTCGCCTCCCTGGCCGGCAACGTGGTGGTCGAGACGATCATGGCCTCGCTGCGCCAGGCCACCATCGGGTACGTGCAGGAGACCGTCGCCGGCCTGGACGACTGGCCGCAGGTGCGCCGCACCCTGCAGGAGCAGCACCGCGAGATCCTGCGCGCCTTCCAGGAGCGCCGGGGCGCGGACGCCGCCGCCGCGCTGCGGGAGCACATCACCTGGTTCTTCGGCCACAGCGCCGCCGCTCAGGAGGGGCAGGACCGGCGGGCGTGACCGGACGACCCTGAGGGCTCGGGCCCCGGGCCCGGCCGGACGATCCGGCAGAGGCGCCGGACGCACGAGAACGGCCCCACCGGTTCCGGTGGGGCCGTTCTCGTCTGCGAGGTCCGCGGAGCAGATGTTGCACGGTAGGGGGCCATCGGCCGAGGGGGGGTGCAAGGTGATCCAGGCCTTGCGCGGCCACATCCCAGGTCCAGGGGGGACTGTCCCGGGGCGGCCCCCTACCGTGAGCAGGTCGGTGGACCATCCGGTCCGGGGCTCGGCCTCATGGGGGGTTGGGCCGTGCGCCGTGGGGATGTCTCTCACTCATCCACCGACTTTTCTTCTCTGCTCGCACTGATCACTATGCCGGGTTTGCTAATGCAGATGAATGCACTTTCGTCTACAACTTTCCTGGACTTCCGTCCGGACCCGGGACCGCCGAGGGGGCCAGTGACTCAGAGATCGCGCAGCTGCGGATCCACGAGCCCGCTCTGGTACGCCTTGATCAGCGCCTGCACCCGGTCGCGGACGCCGAACTTCTCACAGACCCGCCCGAGGTAGGCCTTCACGCTGCCCTCGGAGACGTGCATCTGCTCGGCGATCTCCCGGTTGCTCAGCCCTTGCGCCAGGAGCGTCACGGTCTCCATCTCCCGGTCGGTCAGCAGGGAGCGCAGACCGGTGTCCGCCGACCGCGCCGGCTGCTGCTGGTCCGGCACGGAGATGACGTTGTCCGCGAGCGCGCGGGCGATCGCCGGGGAGAGGGCGATCTCGTCGTTGAGCACCTGGTTGACGGCGTCGATGATCTCGTCCGGCCGGGCGTCCTTGACCAGATAGCCGGCCGCACCGGCGCGGAGGGCCGGCACCACGAACTCCAGCGTGGAGAACGTCGTGAGGGCCAGCACCTTGGACCGGGGACTGCGCGAGGTGATCTCCCGGGTGGCCTCGATCCCGTCCATCACGGGCATCTTCATGTCCATCAGCACCACGTCCGGGTCGATCGCCAGACATCGGTCCACGGCCTCGCGCCCGTTGGCGGCGGTCCCGATCACCTCGAAACCGGGCTCGGCCGAGAAGAAGGACTTCAGGGCCTCCAGCATCAACGGCTGGTCGTCCACGACAAGCACTCTGCAATCAGTCACTCGCACAGTCTATTTTTCGATGTCCCCCAAAGTGCAACACGTCATATTCGACAAAAGTCACAAATGGTCTGGACAAAGGTCGATAGGCTCGTCCGGTTAACGTTGGCAAAATGGAAACTACCAGGGCAGCACACCCCCCTCGCGACTGGGAGATCTCTCCCCCCACCCCGGCCGCAACCCCCCGATCCGGTGCTGTCCTCGTGATCCAAGGAGCCCCCCATGTCCAAGAAGAAGCTTGCCACCGCTGTTGCCTCTGCCGCCCTCGCCGCGTCCTTCATCGTCGGCCCCGTGGCCCCCGCGAACGCCGGCGCGATGGTCCAGACCCCCCAGTTCAGCCGTTACGTGTGGTGCAACTGGTGGTCCTCCTTCTGCCGGTGAGCTAGACCTATGGGTGTGACTGATGTAATTGCACCCATGCGCCGACCACCACGCACCACCGGACCCACGTCGTTCTTCGACGCCGAGCCTGTCGCTCGCTGGTTGTGCGTGGTGATCATTCTTTGCGCGGTGGTCTGGTTCGCCGCGGACATCAGGGCCCTGGCCGAACAGTTCCGAGAGGGCGAACTGGTCGACGTCTGGTACGCGGTGAACGCGATCCTGACGTACGGCGCGCTCGCGATGGTCGCCTGGCGGAGCACCTGGGCGTCGATCTTCTCCGGAAGCTGTCTCCTGCTGTCCTTGATCCTGGGCGACTACGGCTCGGTCAACACAGCGGTGGTCGTGGTGACCATCGCCGTCCTGGCCACCGCTACGACAGCCTTCGTGAAGGCTCACCTGATCATCTACGCGGTGTGGGTCCTGATGGCCTGGTGGCGACGTCCGGATCAGCCCTCGGTCTTCTGGGGGCTGGTTGCCGTCCTGCTCGTCTCCTTCCTCGTCGGCGCGGCCCTCCGCTACTTCAGCCAGCAGCGGCGGCGCAACGAGCAGCAGGTCCGGGACCTAGAGATTCTCAACGAGCGGCTCCGGGAGGCCGAGCGGAGGGCGCTGGCGCGCGACCTGCACGACGTCGTCGCCCACGAGCTCACCCTCATCACCATGCAGACCATGAGCCGGCGCCGCTCCGGGAACGTCGGCGAGCTGCACCGAGTCCTCGAGACCGTGGAGGACGCCGCCCGCTCGGCACTGCACGAGCTGCGCGTGATGCTCCGATTGCTGCGCGACGAGAACGACGGGGAGCACCCCCGGGACGTCACGGGCGCCGGCCTGGCCATCGGCAGCCTGGAGCACGTGGTCACGTCCCTCGCGGCCAGCCTGCGGGACCTGCGCTTCGAGCCGGAGGTGGTCATCACGGGCGATCTCGAAGCCATGCCCACCACCGTGCGCGGCACGGCCGCCCGCATCCTGCAGGAGGCGGTCACGAACATCATCAAATACGCCCCGGCCGGGTCCCGCTGCCGGATCGAGGTGACGGCGGACGAGCACGAGCTGTGCCTGCGCGTGGCGAATCCCCTGCCGCGCAGCACCCAGCGCACGGGCGCCCACTCCTCGGAGCTGTCCTCGGGACTCGGCCTGCGCGGCATCGCGGAGCGCGTCTCCCTGCTGGGCGGCCACGCCGAGAGCGGTTCCGCGGACGGACAGTGGGTCCTCGACGTGTGCCTGCCCGTGGACGGGCGGGAAGCCCTGTGACCGAGCGCGCCGCGCCGGACCCCGGCCTGGCACGGCGCGTGGCGGACGTCGTGGCCGCCATCCCGCCGGGCCGGGTGCTGTCCTACCGGGACGTCGCGGAGCTCGCGGAGTGCCGCTCCGCACGCCTCGTGGGCACGCTCATGGCGCGCAACCCCACCGGCGCGGACCTCCCGTGGTGGCGGGTGGTCACCGTGCAGGGCACCCTCGCGGACCACCTGCAGGCCGAGGCCCGGGACCGGTACCGCGAGGAGGGCACTCCCCTGCGGGAGGACGACCGGCACCTCGTGCGCGTGGACATGGGCCGCGCCCTGTGGACGCCCGACTCCCCCGGCGCCTGACGCCGCCCCCGCCGTCAGTACTCGAGCGGGCCGGCCACCTCGAAGAAGCTGCCGTCCGGGTCGAAGGTGCGTCCGGTGAGCCGCTCGAACGCCTCGACGTAGCGCGCGCGGGTCCGCTCCACCACCTGCTCCGGCAGCGGGGGCACGGGGCCGGCCCCATTCCAGCCGGACTCGTCCGAGCGCAGCCAGTCCCGCACGTACTGCTTGTCGAACGAGGGCTGGGCCTTGCCGGGCTCGTACGTCTCGGCGTCCCAGAAGCGGGAGGAGTCCGGGGTGAGGACCTCGTCCCCGAGGGTGATCGCCCCGCGGTAGGAGTCCAGGCCGAACTCCACCTTGGTGTCCGCCACGATGATCCCCCGCTCGCGGGCGATCCGCTCGGCGGCGGTGTAGATCTCCAGGGTCAGCTCGCGCAGCCGGTCCGCCACCGCGTGGCCCACGCCGTCGGCCATCTCCTGGAAGGTGATGGGGAGGTCGTGCTCGCCCACCTCCGCCTTGCCGGTCGGGGTGAAGATCGGCTCGGCGAGCCGGGAGCCGTCCACGAGCCCCGGGGGCAGCTCGATCCCGCAGACCTCACCGGTCTCCTGGTAGTCCTTGAGCCCGGATCCGGTCAGGTAGCCGCGCGCGATGCACTCCACGGGGAACATCGACAGGTTCTTGCAGACGACGGCCCGCCCCCGGACGGACTCGTGCACGTCGGTCGACAGGACGTGGTTGGGCACGGCCGCGAGCTGCTCGAACCACCACAGGGACAGCTGGGTCAGGATCTTGCCCTTGTCCGGGATCTCCGTGGGGAGGATCTCGTCGAAGGCGCTGATCCGGTCGGTGGCCAGCACCAGGACCGAGCCGGCCCGGTACTCGGCGTCGTCGTAGATGGCCACGCCCGTGGCCCGCAGCCGCGACTCGTCGGGGACGTAGAGCTCCCGGACCTTGCCCGAGTAGATGTGCCTCCACCCGGGGATCTCGGGTGGGGTGGTGACGGTGCCCTGCTCGCTCATGCCTGCTCCTGACGGGGACGGGGGGCGGAGGCGCCGGGAACGGTGACCAGCCCCCGGGCGGCCTTCAGCGCGATGTCGGTGCGGTGCTGCGAGCCCTCGAGCGCCACGAGCCCCACGCCCCGGTAGGCGCGCTCGCGGGCGTCGTCGAGGTCCGCGCCGAGGGCCACGACGGCGAGCACCCGCCCGCCGGCGGAGACGATCCGCCCGGCGTGCTCGCCCTCCGGGGCCACCGCGGTGCCGGCGTGGACCACGTGCACGCCCTCGAGCGCCTCGGCGTCCTCCAGCCCGCCGATCGGGTCGCCCTTCCGGGGGCTGTCCGGGTAGTACTGCGCGGCGACGACCACCGCGACGGCCGTCTCGGGCCGCCAGCGCAGCCGCTCGGCCTCGTCGAGGCGCCCGGCGGCGGCGTCGTGCAGCAGCCGCCCGAGCGGGGTGGTGAGCCGGGCCAGCACGGCCTGGGTCTCGGGGTCCCCGAACCGGGCGTTGAACTCGATGACCCGCAGACCGCGGGTCGTCACGGCCAGCCCGCAGTACAGCACGCCCACGAACGGGGTGCCGCGGCGGCGCATCTCGTCGACCGTGGGGCGGGCCACCCGCTCCACGACCTCCTCCACGAAGCCCTGCGGCAGCCACGGCAGCGGCGTGTAGGCGCCCATCCCGCCGGTGTTGGGGCCCTCGTCGTCGTCGTGGATCCGCTTGAAGTCCTGCGCGGGGCTCAGGGGGATCACGCGGGAGCCGTCGGTCAGCACGAACAGGGACACCTCGGGCCCGTCCAGGAACTCCTCGATCACCACGCTCCCACCCGCGGCGAAACAGGCGGCCGCGTGCTCGAGCGCCTCCGCGCGGTCGGCGGTGACGACCACGCCCTTGCCGGCGGCGAGCCCGTCGTCCTTGACCACGTAGGGGGCGCCGAAGGTGTCGAGGGCGTCGGCGGCCTCCTCCTCCGTGGTCGCGACCCGCGCCATCGCGGTGGGCACCCCCGCGGAGGCCATGACCTCCTTGGCGAACGCCTTGGAGCCCTCGAGCCGCGCCGCGGCCCGCGAGGGACCGAAGACGAGGAAGCCGGCCTCGCGCAGGGCGTCGGCCACCCCGGCCACCAGTGGGGCCTCGGGGCCGACGACGACGAGGTCCACCGCGAGCTCGCGCGCCAGCGCGGTGGCCGCGGCGGGGTCGTCGGCGTCCACGGCGTGCACCGGGACGAGCTGCGCGATCCCGGCGTTGCCCGGCGCGCAGTGCACCTGCTCGACCTCGGGATCTGCCAGCAGTGCGCGGATGATTGCGTGTTCGCGGCCTCCGGGGCCCAGTACCAGAACCTTCACGCCCTCAGGCTAGTTGGCGGCACCGGGAAGTGGCACATCGTTCCCGGCATGCGGGCACGGCCTCGGACCCGCCGGGAATTCCCGTCCCCGCTGACATACTGGGGCGATGCAGACCTTCACCTCGGACCGTGCCGTGGACCTCGCCGTGCTCGAGCGCAGCGGCTTCGTCGAGTCCCGCCACCGCGGCTCCGCCGTGGTCCTGGACCCGGACGGGGCCGTGGCCGTCGAACTGGGCGACATCGGCACCCCGATCTTCCCCCGCTCCACGCTCAAGCCGTTCCAGACCATCGCCGCCATGAAGGCCGGCGTCCCGCTGCGCGGGGCCCAGGTGGCCATCGCCTCCGCGTCCCACATCGGCTCCTTCGAGCAGCTCGACGCCGTGAGCTCGATCCTGACGGCCGCCGGTCTGACCGAGGACGCGCTCCAGTGCCCGCCCGACTGGCCCGAGGACGAGGAGGTCCGCACGGAGCTCGTGCGGGCCGGCAGCGGCAAGAGCCGGATCTGCATGAACTGCTCCGGCAAGCACGCCGCGTTCCTGTGGGCCTGCACCGAGAACGACTGGCCCACGGACAGCTACCTGGACCCCGAGCACCCCCTGCAGCGGACCGTGCTGGAGACCGTCGAGGAGTTCTCCGGCGAGCGCGTGGCCCACGTGGGCGTGGACGGGTGCGGCGCCCCCCTCGCGGCGATCTCCCTGACCGGCCTCGCCCGGGCGTACTCGACGCTGGGCCGGGCCGCGGGCAACCTCGACGCCGACGCCCGCGCCGCCACGGTCTCCCAGTGCATGCTCGACTACCCGGAGCTCGTGCACGGGCGGGGCAGGTACAACACCGTGGTCATGGAGGAGCTGGACGTCGTGGCGAAGCTCGGCGCGGAGGGCGTGCTCGCGCTCGGCACCCGCACCGGGTGGTCCGTGGCGCTCAAGGTCCTCGACGGCGGGTCCCGCGCCAACGCCCTCATCGGCCTCGCCCTGCTCGCCCACGCCGGGGCCGTGCCCGCCGCGGCGGCCGCCGCGGTGATCGGGCAGGTGGTGCGCCCGGTCATGGGCGGGTCCCGCCCCGTGGGCCGGCTCCGCCTGGCGGACCCCCTCCTGGAGCTGCTCGGCCCGGAGCTGGTCCGGGCGCTCGGGCAGGACTAGGCCGTGGCCCGCCGCCGCGTCGACCCCGCGGACGGGACCCTGGCCCTGAGCGCCTGGCGCGCGGACCCGGACGGCACCCCGCGCCGGACCGTGGCCACCGCCGTGCGCTACACCCTCGAGGAGCTCGCCGAGCGGGTGCCCGGCAACAGCGTGGAGGTGCGCGTCCCGCCCTTCGGCGTGACCCAGTGCGTGGCCGGTCCCCGGCACACCCGCGGGACCCCGCCCAACGTCGTCGAGACCGACGCCCGCACGTGGCTCGGCCTGGTGACGGGGGCCGTGACCTGGCCGGAAGCCGTCGCCTCGGGCGCCGCTGTGGCCTCGGGCACAAGGACCGATCTCGCGGACGCCCTCCCCCTGTTTCCCCGGTAGCCTTGAGGGCATGAGCTCCACTCCCTCCTCCCCCTCCGCGCGCCCGTCCCCGCGGAAGCTCCCGCGCCGGCGCCGCCGGGTGCGGACGGCCGTGCCGCTGGCCGCCTCCGGCAGCCAGCAGATGACCCTGCGCCGCGCCCCGAACATCTGGGCGTTCGTCCTGCTCGGCGGCGTCCTCGGCGCCGTGGTGGGCGTGCTCGTGGGGCTGTCCGGCGGAGGAAGCGCGGAGTTCACCCAGGGGGCCGTGACCCTGTTCATGGTCTCCGTCTGCACGGTCCTGGGCCTGGCGGCCGGCGCCGTCCTGGCCCTCGTGCTGGACCGGGTCTCCGTGGCCCGGGCGCGGGCCGTCACCACCGAGGTCGTGGACGGGGACGACGACGCCCCGTCCGGGGCGCCGGGCGACGCGCCCCGGCCCACCGACCCCCGAAGCTCGAGAGAAGGCTGATCGACGTGGTTCGCCCTGATGGACAACTCAGCCACGACCTGCTCCCCGGAGAGAAGGGCCCCCAGGACGCGTGCGGCGTGTTCGGCGTGTGGGCCCCCGGCGAGGAGGTCGCGAAACTGGCCTACTACGGCCTCTACGCCCTGCAGCACCGCGGCCAGGAGTCGGCCGGCATCGCCGCGAGCGACGGCAACCGCATCGCGGTGTACAAGGACATGGGCCTCGTCTCGCAGGTCTTCGACGAGGCGACCCTCACCACCCTGACCGGTCACCTGGCCGTGGGCCACTGCCGGTACTCCACCACGGGCGGGTCCCACTGGGCCAACGCCCAGCCCACGCTGGGCGCCACCCCGCACGGGACCGTGGCGCTCGCGCACAACGGCAACCTCACCAACTCGGCGGAGCTCTACGAGAAGCTGATCGACAAGTCCGGCTTCCCCTCCCAGGGGGAGATGGCGCAGGGCAACACCACGGACACCGCGCTGGTCACCGCGCTGCTGGCCGAGCACCCGCACGGCTCCCTGGAGGACGCGGCCATGCACCTGCTCCCCCAGCTCGTGGGCTCCTTCTGCCTGGCGTTCATGGACGAGAACGCCCTCTACGCCGCCCGGGACCCGCAGGGCATCCGGCCGCTGGTCCTCGGCCGGCTCGAGCGCGGCTGGGTGGTGGCCTCCGAGACCGCGGCGCTGGACATCGTGGGCGCGTCCCTGGTCCGGGAGATCGAGCCCGGCGAGTTCGTGGTGATCGACGAGCACGGCCTGCGCTCCCAGCGCTTCGCCGAGACCCGCCGCGCCGCGTGCGTGTTCGAGTACGTCTACCTGGCCCGCCCGGACACCACCATCAACGGCCGCTCCGTGTACGAGTCCCGCGTGGAGATGGGCCGCCGGCTGGCCCGGGAGCACCGCATCGACGCGGACCTGGTCATGCCCACCCCGGAGTCCGGGACCCCCGCGGCCATCGGCTACGCCGAGGAGTCCGGCATCCCGTTCGGCAACGGCCTGGTCAAGAACGCCTATGTGGGACGAACGTTCATCCAGCCCTCGGACACCATCCGCCAGCTGGGCATCCGGCTCAAGCTCAACCCCCTGAAGTCCGTGGTGGCGGGCAAGCGGCTCGTGGTCATCGACGACTCGATCGTGCGCGGGAACACCCAGCGGGCCCTCATCCGGATGCTGCGGGAGGCCGGGGCCGCCGAGATCCACGTGCGGATCTCCTCCCCGCCCATCAAGTGGCCGTGCTTCTACGGCATCGACTTCGCCTCCCGCGCGGAGCTGATCGCCAACGGGCTCGGGGTCGAGGAGATCAGGGCGTCCCTGGGCGCGGACTCCCTCGGCTACATCTCCGAGGACGGGATGATCGCGGCCACCCTGCAGGAGCGCGGGGAGCTGTGCACCGCGTGCTTCTCCGGGACGTACCCCACCCGGCTGCCGGACGCCGACAAGCTGGGCAAGAACGTCTTCGAGACCCGCACGCCCGTGGACTCCTCGCCCCGCCGCGCCCCGGGCGGATCCGCCGTGGCGCAGCGGCCGGAGCACGCCTCCGCCGTGTCCATCGACACCCGCCCCTCGGCCACGGACGGCCTCTCCCGCCGGCCCGCCGAGCGCACCAGCATCTCCGACGAGGACCCCGGCGTCCAGGAGACCTCCACCGGGTGCGACCCCGGGCCCGACGCCGACCTCGAGGACCTCATCCTGCCGGAGGACCGGGTCCCCGCCGCCCGCACGACCACGGGGCCCGCCGGGCCCGGATCCCAGCACGCCGCCCAGCCCGAGACCGCGAAGGACGCCTGACATGGCCCAGCCCCCCTCCTCCACGAACCGCACCGTCACCTACGCCAGCGCGGGCGTGGACGTCGAGGCGGGAGACCGCGCCGTCGAGCTCATGAAGAGCGCGGTCAAGGCCACGCACACCCCCAACGTGATCGGCGGGGTCGGCGGGTTCGCGGGACTGTTCGACGTCTCGGAGCTGCTCACCTACCGCAAGCCCTACCTCGCCACCTCGACCGACGGGGTGGGCACCAAGGTGGCGATCGCCCAGACCCTCGACGTGCACGACACGATCGGCTTCGACCTCGTGGGCATGGTCGTGGACGACATCGTGGTGGTGGGCGCCAAGCCCCTGTTCATGACCGACTACATCGCCACGGGCCGCGTGGTGCCCGAGCGGATCGCGGACATCGTGCGCGGCATCGCCGCGGCCTGCGAGCAGGCCGGCACCGCCCTGGTCGGCGGCGAGACCGCCGAGCACCCGGGCCTGCTGGCCCCGGACGAGTACGACGTGGCGGGGGCCGCCACCGGTGTGGTCGAGGCCGACGAGCTGCTGGGCCCGGACCGCGTGCGCGCCGGCGACGTGGTCATCGGCATGGCCTCCTCCGGCCTGCACTCCAACGGGTACTCCCTGGTCCGCAAGGTCATCAACGTGGCCGGGTGGTCGCTGGACCGGCAGGTCTCGGAGCTCGGCCGCACCCTGGGCGAGGAACTGCTGGAGCCCACCCGCGTCTACGCCGCCGACGTCCTCGACCTCGCCGCCGCCTTCCCCGTCAACGGCGCGGACCGGACCACGGGCCGCGGTGTCCGCGGCTTCAGCCACGTGACCGGCGGCGGCCTCGCCGCGAACCTCGCCCGGGTGCTCCCCGCCGGGCTCGAGGCCACGGTGGACCGCAGCACCTGGGAGCTGCCCGCGATCTTCCAGCTGATCAGCCAGCTCGGCAACGTCCCCCTCCCCGACCTCGAGCGGACCCTCAACCTCGGCGTGGGCATGGTCGCGATCGTCGACCCGTCGGCGGCCGACGCCGCCGTGGCCCACCTCACGGCCCGGGGCCTGCCCTCGTGGGTCATGGGCACCGTGGACGGGATCGACCCGGACGCGGACCACGGCGGGCCCGACTGGGTGCAGGGCGCCAAGGGCGTGGACGGCGGCGCGGTGCGCATGGTCAACGCCTACACGGGCTGATCCGGCCCGCAGAGCCCCGGAGGAACAGCGAACGCCCCGCCGACCGGCGGGGCGTTCGCTGTTCGCGGGGACGCGAAGAAGGTGCTCGTCCTGGACGGGCACCTTGTTGCGTCGTGCGGTGGAGACGAGCGGAGTTCCCGGTGGCTACCGGCGGAAGTCCTCGTCGTAGTCGTCGGCGTACTTGTCGACGTAGGCCGAGTAGTCGTCCTCGTCCTCCTCGACGGTCTCCTGGACCGGCTCCCGCAGCGGGGGCATCTGCTCGCTGCCGCGCAGTTCCCGCTGGAGTGCCGTGAGGTCGGTCTGCGGGCTGAAGTACTTCATCTCCCGCGCCTGCCGTGTCGCCTTCGCCTTTTGACGGCCGCGCCCCATGGCGTGACCCCCTCTGTCTCTTGGTCCGGACGGCGGCACTCTGGCACAGAGTACGGCCCCGGAAATGTCGTATGAATGGTTCGTGAGACCAGGGTACATGGTTTGTCAGCCCGTTGCGCCCGGCCCGGGACCGGCGCGGTGGACTGTCGGCAACCTCACGGGAGGCGGGCGGAACGCGGTCGGGGAGCCCCGGCGGCGGGCCGTCGCCGGGGCTCCCCGACGGCGGCCCGCCGGCCGGCGGCGCGCCCCGCAGCTCAGTCCGCGGCGTGCGCCCGCTCGGACACGGCGGTGACGGTGAGCCCGTCCGCCACGACGTCGGCGTCGACGTCGACCCGGACCGCGTCCCCGTCCACGACCGCCCCGGAGAGGATCGCCCTGGCGAGCTTGTCCCCGATCTCCCGCTGCACCAGCCGGCGCAGCGGCCGGGCACCGTAGGCCGGGTCGTAGCCGGTGAGGCCCAGCCACTCGGTGGCCGCGGGCGTGACCTCCAGGCGCAGGCGGCGCTGGCCCAGGCGCTCGGCGAGCTGGGCGACCTGGATGTCCACGATCTTCGACAGGTCGGACGTGGACAGCGGGTCGAACAGGATCACGTCGTCGAGCCGGTTCAGGAACTCGGGCTTGAACGAGGCGTTGACCACGTTCATCACCGCCTGCTTCTTCGCCTCCGGCTCGATGGTCTGGTCCACCAGGAACTGGCTGCCCAGGTTGGAGGTGAGGATCAGGATCACGTTGCGGAAGTCCACCGTGCGTCCCTGCCCGTCGGTGAGCCGGCCGTCGTCGAGCACCTGCAGCAGGATGTCGAAGACGTCCGGGTGGGCCTTCTCGATCTCGTCCAGCAGGACCACCGAGTACGGGCGGCGCCGCACCGACTCGGTGAGCTGGCCGCCCTCCTCGTAGCCGACGTAGCCCGGAGGGGCGCCGACCAGCCGGGAGACCGTGTGCTTCTCCCCGTACTCGGACATGTCGATCCGCACCAGCGCGCGCTCGTCGTCGAACTGGAACTCCGCGAGGGACTTCGCGAGCTCGGTCTTGCCCACGCCGGTGGGACCCAGGAACAGGAAGGAGCCGATCGGCCGGTTCGGGTCGGAGATGCCGGCGCGCGAGCGGCGCACGGCGTCGGCGACGGCCTGCACGGCCCGGTGCTGTCCGATGAGCCGCTTCCCGAGCACCTCCTCCATGTGCAGCAGCTTCTCGGTCTCGCCCTGGAGCATGCGCCCGGCGGGGATGCCGGTCCAGGCCGAGATCACCTCGGCGACGTCGTCGGCCGTGACCTCCTCGGAGACCATGGTGTCGTGCGGGGCGGAGGTGTCCTCCTGCTCCTGGGCGGCGTCGAGCTCCTTCTGCAGCGCCGGGATCTCGCCGTAGAGCAGCCGGGAGGCCTCCGCGAGATCGCCCTGGCGCTGGGCCATCTCCGCCTGCGAGCGCAGGTTGTCGATCCGCTCCTTGAGGTCTCCGACGCGGTTCAGGCCGGCCTTCTCGGCCTCCCACCGGGCGTTGAGGGCGTCCAGGTCCGCCTTCTTGTCGGCCAGCTCCTGGCGCAGCGCGGCGAGGCGCTCGACGGACGCGGGGTCGGTCTCGCGCTCCAGCGCCAGCTCCTCCATGGTCAGGCGGTCGACGGCGCGGCGCAGCTGGTCGATCTCCTCCGGCGCGGAGTCGATCTCCATGCGCAGCCGCGAGGCGGCCTCGTCGACCAGGTCGATGGCCTTGTCCGGCAGCTGCCGGCCCGGGATGTACCGGTTGGACAGCGTGGCCGCCGCGACGAGCGCGGCGTCCGCGATCTGCACCTTGTGGTGGGCCTCGTAGCGCTCCTTGAGCCCGCGCAGGATCGCCACGGTGTCCTCCACGGAGGGCTCGCCGACGTAGACCTGCTGGAAGCGGCGCTCCAGGGCGGCGTCCTTCTCGATGTTCTCGCGGTACTCGTCCAGGGTGGTCGCGCCGATCAGGCGCAGCTCGCCGCGGGCCAGCATGGGCTTGAGCATGTTCCCGGCGTCCATCGAGCCCTCGGCGGCGCCGGCGCCGACCACGGTGTGGATCTCGTCGATGAAGGTGACGATCTGCCCCTCCGAGTCCTTGATCTCCTCGAGCACGGCCTTGAGCCGCTCCTCGAACTCGCCGCGGTACTTGGCGCCGGCCACCATGGACCCGAGGTCCAGGGAGATCAGCGTCTTGCCGCGCAGCGACTCGGGGACGTCCCCGGCGACCATGCGCTGGGCGAGGCCCTCGACGACGGCGGTCTTGCCGACGCCGGGCTCGCCGATCAGGACGGGGTTGTTCTTGGTGCGGCGGGACAGCACCTGCACCACGCGCCGGATCTCGGAGTCCCGCCCGATGACGGGGTCCAGCTTGCCCTCGCGGGCCATGGCGGTCAGGTCGGCGCCGAACTTCTCGAGCGCCTGGAAGGTGCCCTCGGGGTTGGGTGTGGTCACGCGGCGGTCTCCTCTCACGGACGGGACGGCGGTCCTCAGCTGGTCGGGTCCGGCGCCCGCGCCCCGCAGGATCTCCCCGACCTTCCCCTCCTGCTGGGCGAGGCCGTACAGGAGGTGCTCGGTGGAGATGTACTCGTCGCCGAGGGACTGGGCGAACTGCTCCGCGGCCTGGATGACCTGCAGCGCGCCCCGGTTGAACTGGGCCTGGGCCGTGGAGGAGCCGGACGCGGAGGGCAGGGCCTTGATGGCGGCGCTGGCCTGCGCGGAGACGGCGTCGACGTCGGCCCCGGTGGCCTTCAGGACGGCGACGGCCACACCCTCCCGCTGGTCCATGAGGGCCTTGAGGAGGTGGGCGGGCTCGACCTGCGGATTGCCCGCGGTCGAGGCGTTGGTGGAGGCGGCGGAGAGCGCCTCCTGGGACTTGGTGGTGAACTTGGTCTCCACTGCGGCTCCTTGGCGAGGGACGTTCTGGAACGGATCGGGGACGAACCGGCCCGGCGCCGATCACCAATGGATGCGGCCGGGCAGTTCAGCTAACTTGAGTCTAGCGCACTCAACTCCCGGGCAACAGGGGTCTGTGCCCGCTCGGTGCCGGCGACCCGCCGCGGTCCCGTGGAACAGCACGGACCCCCGCCGGGCGAGCCTCGCGAGGCGCTCGTCCGACAGGGGTCCGTGCCGTGCTGTCCGCGGGGGACCATCGCCCGGCTAGCCGGTGCTCCGGCCCGTCAGCCGGTCCCGGAGCCGGTCGACCATGCCGACGCCGGGCCCGACGGTCTTGTGGAACAGCTCCGAGTGCGGCGCGGAGGGGTGCGGCCGGGTCGGCGTCACTTTCTTGGCGTTCTGCACCTTCCGGCCCAGTTCCACGAGGTCCTCGGCCGGGATGTGCGCCCGCAGCTTCGGGAACTGGTCGGACTCCTCGTCCTCGATGTGGTGGCGCAGCTGCGACTGCATCTCGCGGATCAGCTCCATGAACGCCGGCTCGGAGGCGTCGACGCCCTCCACCTGCTTCATGACCCGGACGAGATCGTCGTGCTCCTTCTTGTCGTGCTCGACCTCCTCGGCGCCGCCGGGCAGGTGCTTCTCCATCACCGGGTAGACGTGCATCTCCTCCGCGACGGCGTGGCGCATGACCTCCGCGATCACGGTGTCGGCCAGGTCCCTGCGCCGGGCGGCGTCCGGGGCGCCCTCGATCTGGCCGAGCAGTTCGAGCATCTCCCGGTGGTCGGTGGTGAGGATGTCGATGACATCGGTGTCCGGACCCGCAGCGTGGGTGTCGGTCATGGGACGCGCCTCCTTGAAGTCGTGGTTCCCGGTTCCGTGGGCGGCTTGACGAGGCCCTGGAACCCGAGCGCGACACATATCACACGGATGCCCGATTTGCCCAAGATCACAGGCCCGAACCGTTGGATGCCCTCGACATCCTCCGTAGCATCGAGGTTTCCACCCGTTCGGCCCGACGACGCGCCTTCCACCCGCACCCCCATGTTCCGCACGGAAGGATCCGCCATGTCCGCACCTCGCACTGCCGTGCTCCAGGTGATCAACGCCCCGGACCGCACCGGCACCCGCTTCGCCCTCTTCGCCCTCGCCCTCGGCGGCTTCGGCGTGGGCACCACCGAGTTCGCCTCGATGGGCCTGCTCCCCTTCATCGCCGAGGACCTCGACGCCTCGATCCCCTCCCTCGGTCACGCCATCTCCCTCTACGCCCTGGGCGTGGTCGTCGGCGCACCCCTCATCACGTCCCTGACCGCCCGGGTGGAGCGCAAGAGGCTCCTGCTCGGGCTGATGGTCGCCTTCACCGCCGGCAACGTCCTGTCCGCGGCCGCGCCGTCCCTCGAGTGGCTGTACGTGGCGCGCTTCCTCTCCGGCCTGCCCCACGGCGCCTACTTCGGGGTCGCCGCGGTGGTGGCCTCCTCCCTGGTGCCGCGCGAGCGGCGCGGCACCGCCGTGGCCCGCGTGGCGCTCGGCCTGACGGTCGCCAACATCGTGGGCGTCCCCCTGGCCGCCGTGCTCGGCGGGAGCCTGGGCTGGCGGGCCGGGTACGGGCTCGTGGTGGTCATCGGCCTGCTCACCGTCGCGGCCCTCGCCCTCTGGATCCCCCGCACCCGCAAGGGCGGCGGCGTCTCCGTGGCCCAGGAGGTCCGTGCCCTGGGCCGGCCCCAGGTGGCCCTGACCCTGCTGGCCGGGGCGGTCGGCTTCGGCGGCATGTTCGCGGTCTACACGTTCGTCTCCCCGATCCTGACCGAGCTCAGCGGCCTCGACATCTCCATGGTGCCGTGGGTGCTGGCCGTGTACGGCGTGGGCATGACCGCGGGCTCCCTGCTGGCGGGCCCGCTGCTGGACCGGTCCATCGAGAAGACCGCCCTGGGCGCGGGGGCCGTCTCCGGCGTGGCCCTGGCCTTCTTCGGCCTGTTCGCCCACTCCGCGGTCGCGGCCGTGCTCGGCGTGCTGTGGATCGGCGCCATGGGCGCCCTCTTCAGCACCGCGCTGCAGATGCGCCTGCTGCGCGAGGCCAAGGACGCCCCGTCCCTGACCGCCGCCATGAACCACGCGGCGTTCAACCTGGCCAACGCCATGGGCGCGTTCCTCGGCGGCGCCGTCATCACCGCCGGCTGGGGCTACCGCTCCCCCGCCTGGGTGGGCGTCGGCCTGGCCGTGGCCGGCCTGCTCATCCTGGGCTACGCGACCCGCCTGCACCGCACGGGGGGCGTCCCCGCCTCCTCGCCCGTGCGCACCGGGCCCTCCTGGGCCTACCAGGCCGTCTCCGACCTGTCCGTGCTCCTGCCGGAGCCGGCGCAGCTGCGCCCGGCCGTGGCGAACAGCGCCCGGATGACCGACTGGGCCGATCTGGGCCGGTGACCGGTGGCCGCCGGCACCTCCTGCCTCCCGGGCGGGCGGCGCCGGCGGAGCTGCGTGGTCCCCGTGACCGGGACGGCCACCACCGGCCGCTCTTGTCCGCCCGCGGGCCAGGGGTCACGATGGGAGCGTCCGGACAGGAGGCGGCTCATGCGGATCGCACTCGTCGGCGATGTCATGCTCGGCCGGCTGGTCGACGAGCGGCTGCGCCACGAGGGCCCGGCCCATCCGTGGGGGGACGTCCTCCCCCTGCTCGCGCAGGCGGACCTGCGGTTCGCGAACCTCGAGTGCGTGCTCGCCGACGACGGCCCGCCCTGGCCCGGGAAGCGGTTCCACTTCCGCTCGGACCGAAAGAACGTCGCGAGCCTGGAGGCCGCCGGCGTCGACGTCGTCTCGCTGGCGAACAACCACGTGCTCGACCACGGCGTGGAGGCCATGCGGGAGATGCTCCCCCTGCTCGACGAGCACGGCATCCTGCACACCGGGGCGGGCCCGGACGCGGAGGCGGCACGACGCCCCGCGGTCTGCACCCGGGCCGGGACCGCGGTTGGCTTCCTCGCCTTCACGGACAACGAGCCGGGCTGGGCGGCGGGCCCCGCGTCCCCCGGCGTCCACCACGTGCCCATCGACCTCGCCGACGACCGCGCGCGGGACCTCCTGCAGCTCGTCCGGCGGACCCGGGAGCGCACCGCCCTCCTCGTCGTCTCCGCCCACTGGGGACCCAACTGGGGCGCGCAGGTGCCGCCGGAGCACCGCGCGTTCGCCCACGCGCTGGTGGAGGCCGGCGCGGACGTGGTCTTCGGCCACTCCCCGCATATCTTCCGCGGCGTCGAGGTGCACCACGGCCGGCCGGTGGTCTACGGCGCCGGGGACTTCGTCGACGACTACGCCGTCCGTCCCGACGAGCGCAACGACCAGTCCTTCGTCTTCCTGCTCGACGTCCGGGACGGCCTGCCCCGCCGTCTGCGCCTGCACCCCACGGTGATCGAGGACCTCCGGGCGAGGACGGCCGCCGCCGAGGCCCGGGGCATCGCACGGCGGATGGAGCGGCTCAGCGCCGCTCTCGGCACGCGGTGCACGTGGCGCGACGACGAGCAGTGCCTCGACCTCGCGCTGGGCTGACGCCCTCCCGCTGTCCCGCCGCGAGCGCGCGGAGGACCCGCACCGCGCCCCTTCCCGCCCGGCCGACGACCGGTCACCGCCTCCTGCGGGCCCCCGCCGGGGTGGTCCGTTCCCCGTCCGCGCCGCCCGGCGGTCCGCCGCGACCCTGACCCGACGTTAGAGTTGTCCCAGACTTCTCGGGGCCGTCAGGTCCCGGACGCGGCCCCGGCTCGACGCGAGCCGCCCGCACGACCTTGCTCCACCCCACGTTGAACCCACGAAGAAAGCGGAATCCTTTGACCATTTCCTCCCGCAAGCTCAAGTCCCCGCCCCCGCTGCCCTCCGGGGGCCTGCGGATCACCCCGCTGGGCGGTCTGGGCGAGATCGGACGCAACATGACCGTCTTCGAGCACGCCGGCAAGCTGCTCGTCGTCGACTGCGGCGTGCTGTTCCCCGAGGAGCACCAGCCGGGCATCGACGTGATCCTGCCCGACTTCACCTCCATCCGGCACCGGTTGGGCGACATCGTCGGCATCGTGCTCACCCACGGCCACGAGGACCACATCGGGGGCGTGCCGTACCTGCTCAAGGAGCGCCCGGACATCCCGGTCATCGGCTCCGAGCTGACCCTGGCGTTCATCACGTCCAAGCTCAAGGAGCACCGGATCACCCCGAAGGCGGTCCACGTCGAGGCCGGGGACACCCACAGGGCGGGCCCGTTCGAGTGCGAGTTCGTCGCGGTCAACCACTCGATCCCGGACAGCCTGGCCGTGGCCATCCGCACGGACGCCGGGCTGGTGCTGCACACCGGGGACTTCCGGATGGACCAGTTCCCGCTGGACGACCGGATCACCGACCTGCGCCACTTCGCCCGCCTGGGCGACGAGGGCGTGGACCTGTTCCTCACCGACTCCACCAACGCCGAGGTCCCCGGTTTCACCACCTCGGAGCAGGAGCTGACGCCGGCGATCAACCAGGTCTTCGCCACCGCCCCGAAGCGGATCATCGTCTCCAGCTTCGCTTCTCACGTCCACCGGATCCAGCAGGTCCTCGACGCCGCCCACGCCCACGGGCGCAAGGTGGCCTTCGTGGGCCGGTCCATGGTCAAGAACATGGGCATCGCCCGGGACCTGGGCTACCTGAAGATCCCGCGCGGGCTGGTGGTCGACTTCAAGAAGCTCCAGTCCATGCCGGACGCCAAGGTCACCCTGGTGTGCACCGGCTCCCAGGGCGAGCCCCTGGCCGCGCTCTCGCGCATGGCCAACGAGACGCACCAGATCCAGCTCAACGCCGGGGACACGGTGCTCATGGCGAGCTCGCTGATCCCGGGCAACGAGAACGCGATCTACGGGATCATCAACAAGCTCACCGACCTCGGCGTGAAGGTCGTGCACAAGGGCAACGCCAAGGTCCACGTCTCCGGCCACGCCTCGGCCGGGGAGCTGGTCTACTGCTACAACATCGTCAAGCCCACCCACGTGCTGCCCGTGCACGGGGAGTCCAAGCACCTGCACGCCAACGCCGAGCTGGCGGTCCGCACCGGTGTCGACCCGGAGAACGTGCTGATCGGCCGGGACGGCACCGTCATCGACCTCGTCGACGGCCGGGCGCGGATCTCCGGGCAGGTGGAGGCCGGTCTGGTCTACGTCGACGGCCACACCGTGGGCAAGGTCACCGAGGAGACCCTGGTGGAGCGCCGGCTGCTGCAGGAGGGCGGCGTGGTCACGGTCGTGGCCATCGTCGACGCCGACACCAACGCGCTCGCCGAGCCGCTGGAGTTCCTGGCGAAGGGCTTCGTCCACGACGAGCACGTCTTCGACGGGGCCGCCGACAAGGTGAAGAACGCCCTGGCGCGCCCGGCCACGTCCAAGGTCGCCGACCTGGAGAAGCTCGAGTCGATCATCGCCGAGACCGTCTCCCGCCACCTGGAGCGCGCCTACCGGCGAGCCCCGCTGGTGACGGTCGTCGTCGTCGACGCCTGAGCCGCACGACCGCCCGGTCCCGGCCCCGGGGCCGGGACCGGGCGGTTGGTAGACTCGGGGTCCCCTGATTCCTGGAGGTCGTTCGATGCCGCAGCGCGTCCGCGGAGGCACCATGCAGATCGGCGAGCTCGCCGATCGGACCGAGCTGTCCCTGCGCACCATCCGCCACTACGACGAGGTGGGCCTGCTGCCGGCCTCGCGCACCGAGGGCGGGTTCCGCGTGTACACGGAGCGGGATGTGGAGCGGCTCACCCACATCAAGCGGATGAAGCCGCTCGGCTTCTCCCTGGAGGAGATGGCCGAGCTGCTCGAACTGCTCGGCGCCGACGAGCCCGCAGAGGCCCGGCTCGCCGACTACCTCGAGCGGGCCCACCCCGAGCGGGACCGGCTGGCCAGGAAGCTGGCCCAGGCGGACGAGTTCATCGCGATGCTGGAGCAGCGGCTCCGGCGATGACCGAGCGCTCGACGAGCTGCGCCGCCGAGCCCGTGGCGGTCCTCCGCAGCCCGTCCCCGCGGACCGTCCACCGCCCGGATCTGCAGGGTCTGCGCGGGGTGGCCGTGCTGCTGGTGGTGGTCTTCCACGTGTGGACCGAGAAGGTCTCCGGCGGGGTGGACGTGTTCTTCGTGCTCTCCGCGTTCCTGCTCACCGGCTCCTTCGCCCGCCGGATCGAGCACGGCCGGCCCCTGGCACTGCCGGCCTACTGGGCCCGGACCTTCGCCCGGCTGCTGGGCCCGGTGGCGGTGCTGCTGCTGGCCGTGCTCGCCGCGGTGTTCCTCTGGTTCCCGCCCAGCCGGTGGGCCGAGCTGCTGGCCCAGGCCTGGGGGTCGCTGTTCTACGTGGTCAACTGGGTGCTGGCGGACCAGGCCGTGGACTACTACGCCGGCAACTCCGTGGCCACGACCCCGCTGCAGCACATGTGGTCGCTGTCGGTGCAGGGCCAGGTGTTCCTGGTGTGGCCGCTGCTGCTGGCCGGGACCGCCGTGACGGCCCGGCGGGCCGGGATCGGGTTCCGCCCTGTGGCCTGGGTCGTGTTCGCCGCCGTGTTCGCCGGCTCGCTGGCCTGGTCGGTGGTGGCCACCGCGGCCGGGCCCGAGGCGGCCTACTTCAGCACCCTGACCCGGCTGTGGGAGTTCGCCCTGGGCTCGATGGCAGCCCTGGCCCTGGCCGGCTCCGGCGCCGCGGGGACGGCCTCCCGGCGCCGGAGCGCCGCGGACCGGGTGACCGGGGTGGTCCTGGGCTGGGCCGGGCTGGCCGCGATCCTCGCCCCCCCCTCCTCATCGGCTCCGACACCCGCTTCCCCGGCACCGTGGCCCTGGCCCCCACCCTGGGGGCCGCGGCGATCCTGCTCGGCGGTGCGCTGGCACCCGACGCCCGGACCGGCGCTGCCCGGCTCCTGTCGGCGCGTCCGCTGCAGTGGTTCGGGGACCGGGCCTACGGGATCTACCTGTGGCACTGGCCTTTGCTGATCACCTACCTGCTGCTCACGGCCCGGGACACCGTGCCGGTGCCGGCCGGGCTCGGGATCCTGGCCGCCTCGGTGGTCCTCACCCGGGTCACCGCGCTGCTGCTGACCGGCTGGCGGGCCCTGCCCGGGATCCGGGCCCGCAGCGGGATCCGGCTGATCGCCACCGCCCTGCTCGTGGCGGTACCGCTCACCGGCGCTCACCAGTACACGGTGCTGCGCGACCCCACCGCCGGGGTGGAGCGCACCGCGCAGAACTACCCCGGCGCCGCGGTGCTGCGCGAGGACATCGGCGAGGTCCCGGACGTGCCGATCATCCCCACCGAGGACGAGCGCGACCAGGAGTGGGGCGACACCGGAGACCTCTGTCCCCCCGAGCGGACCCCGGCGGGCATCGCCGAGCTGGGCGAGTGCAGGATCATCACCCCCGACCCCGCCGGTGGCACCGATCCCCGCGGCACCGACCCCGGGCTGACCCTGGTGGTCCTCGGGGACTCCCACGCCCGGCAGCTGCTCACACCGATCCACCGGGTCGCCGACGCCCAGGGCTGGACGGTGGTCTCCTATCTGCGCAACGCCTGCCGCTACACGAGCGAGTCGGAGAACTACCAGGCCGAGTGCAACGACTTCAACACCGCGGCCCGGGAGGCGGCCCTGGAGGCCGAGCCCGACGCGGTGGTGACCATCGGCACCCTCAGCCTGCCCGAGGCCCCGCACGAGAAGCTCGTCGAGGGCTACGAGGCCGGCGTGCGGCCCTTCCTGGACGCCGGCATCCCGGTGCTGGCCTTCCGCGACAACCCGCGCTTCCCCTACGACATGTTCGAGTGCGTGGAGACCTACGGGCCCGACCGCGACCGCTGCAACGTCCCCCGCTCCGAGTCGCTGCTCCCCGTCAACCCGCTGGAGGCGTTGGCCGCCCGGCACGAGGACCTGCACAGCATCGACCTCACCGACCGGCTGTGCACCGGGACCACCTGCCCCGGGGTGGTCGGCAACATCATGGTCTACCGCGACCTCGACCACGTCACCTCCAGCTACGGCGAGACGCTGGTGCCCGACGTCGAGGAGCGCCTGCTGGCCGCCCTCGACCGGACGTGAGCCACCTCTCCCCCGCCCCGCGGCCGAGGACCCTACCCTCACGTTAGGATAGGGTGACGACGCGGTCCCCGCCGGAGCGCCTCCGCACCCGGACGCTGCACCGCCCGCGCAACGCCGTGTCCACCCGCATGCGCAGCACCCGGGACGACCCCAGCCCTTCCGCCCAGCCCTCCCCCCGCCCTCCTCCCTGCGAACGGAGCCTCCTTGGCCACCACGACAGCCGGCCCCGCGGCCGACCTCACGCCCGAGCAGCGCCAGTCGGTGCGCCTGACCCTCCGGTCCCCCCGTCACCTCAAGACCGAGGTCCTGGCCGGGCTCGTGGTGGCCCTGGCCCTCATCCCGGAGGCGATCGCCTTCTCGATCATCGCCGGGGTGGATCCCCGCCTGGGCCTGTTCGCGTCCTTCACCATGGCCGTGACCACGGCCGTGCTGGGCGGCCGCCCCGCGATGATCTCCGCGGCCACCGGCGCGGTGGCCCTGGTGATCGCCCCGCTGGTGGCCTCCCACGGCATCGACCACTTCATCGCCGCGGTGATCCTGGCCGGGGTCTTCCAGGTGGTCCTGGCCCTGATCGGCGCGGCACGGCTGATGCGCTTCATCCCGCGCTCGGTCATGGTGGGCTTCGTCAACGCCCTGGCCATCCTGATCTTCAGCTCCCAGGTCCCCGAGCTGATCGGGGTGCCCTGGGCCGTCTACCCGCTCACGGCCCTGGGCCTGGCCATCGTGTTCCTGTTCCCCCGGCTGACCGGAGTGGTCCCCGCCCCGCTGGTGGCCATCGTGGTGATCACCGCGATCGTGGTGCCGATGGGCATGGACGTGCCGAGCGTCGGCGACAAGGGCGAGCTGCCCGAGTCCCTGCCGTCGCTGTTCTTCCCCGACGTCCCGCTGGACCTGGAGACCTTCCGGATCATCGCCCCGTTCGCCCTGACCATGGCGCTGGTGGGCCTGCTCGAGTCGCTGATGACGGCGAAGCTCGTCGACGACATCACCGACACGCGCTCGAACAAGACCCGCGAGTCCTGGGCGCAGGGCGCGGCCAACATCGTGACCGGCTTCTTCGGCGGGATGGGCGGGTGCGCGATGATCGGCCAGACGATGATCAACGTGCGCGCCTCCGGGGCCCGCACCCGCATCTCCACCTTCCTGGCCGGGATCTTCCTGCAGCTCCTCGTCGTGACCCTCGGCGAGGTCGTGGCGGTCATCCCGATGGCCGCCCTGGTGGCCATCATGATCTTCGTGTCCTGGGCGACGTTCGACTGGCACTCGGTCCGCCCCGCGACCCTGGCACGGATGCCCCTCCCGGAGACCCTGGTGATGCTCTCCACCGTGGCCGTGACCGTGTGGACGCACAACCTCGCCCTCGGCGTGATCGTGGGGGTGCTCGTGGCGATGGTCGCCTTCGCCCGCCGGGTGGCCCACTTCGTCACCGTCGACCGTGCGCTCGAGCCGCGGGACGGCCGGGAGACGGCGGTCTACACCGTGCACGGTGAGCTGTTCTTCGCCTCCTCCAACGACCTGTACACGATGTTCGACTACGCCGGGGACCCGCAGCAGATCGTCATCGACTTCTCCGACTCCCACCTCTGGGACGCCTCCACCGTGGCCGCCCTCGACTCCGTGACCGACAAGTACGCCCACTACGGCAAGGACGTGGCGATCATCGGACTGAACCAGGCCAGCCGCCGGATGCGCGTGCGCCTGGGCGGAATGCTCAACTCCGAGCACTGACCCGACCCGAGGGGCCGAGCCGCGGCACCACCCCCCGGCGCACTCTGCCGACCCATGCATTTGCGATCACAACCCTTTGTGTCTGCATGTGAACTGGGTCACACGACGGGTCTTGCCGTACGCCGTGGGATGGAGCATCGTTGCTTCTCACCAGGGGATTCTGTGGTCCGCCAAGGATCATCCCCCGGCTCCCGCACCGTCGACCGACAGCGCGCCGCCTCCGGACTCCGGGGGCGTCACCCGCATCGGGTCCCGGCGCGGGAGCAGCAGGGAGCGGGGCCGGCTGGGGGGCCGCCCCGCTCCCCTTCTGTGTGCCGGCCTCGTCCGCCGGCACCCCCGCACCCCGCTCCGCCCGGCCCCGTCGGTGGTGCCGTCCGGCCCCGGGCGTCCGGAGGAAGCACCGACGGTCCGGAAAACGCACGCACCCGGGCTCCGTGTGGTGCCCCGAGGGCCCACCCGGAACCATGATGGGGGCGGCGGCGCCACCGCGCCGCCACGGACGGTCCCGGACCGCTGCGCAGCGTCGCGCCCGGTCCGGGACCGTCCTCGGAGCGACGCACCGCAGTGAGGGGGACCGTGGACGACGACAGGATCGGAGCCGTGCAGGCACGCCTCGCCCGGCACGCCGTCGAGCGCGCCGGTCTCGACGCGGCCCGGGTCTGGTGGCACTGCTTCCAGCTCGGCGGCGAGGCCGGGATGCTGGAGGTCGACGCGTACCTGCACGGGTGCCTGAGGCTGCCGGCCGCCCACCGCGACCTGCTCGCCCGCGCGGTCAACGGACTCGTCCGGGACGCGCCCGTCGCCCGGGTCCCGTTCTCGTGGGAGATCGACGCGGGCTCCCGGGACGACGCCGGCCCGCAGGACCGCGGCAGCGCGCCGGGCCTCTGGCCGCGCGCCTGAGCCGGCACCTCCACCGCGGCGGATCCTCCTCGGAGCCCCCCGAGCCGTGCCTCGCGCGCGGCGCCACCTCCACGGCCCCGGCGGCCGCGGTGGCAGAATGGTCCGGGGTGCCGGCCCCGACGACGGCCCGCACCCGGTCGGGCGCAGCGAGCCGGACGCAGCGCGCCCGTCGTCGTCCCCGTGCCCCCACCTCGACCCTAGGATGTCGGATGGCCCATCTCTCGCCCCGCCCCGTCCCAGCCCCCGCGCCGACCGGCTGGTCGACCCTGCACCGGCACCACATCGGGGTGGACGTCGGCGGCACCCTGATCAAGTACGCGGCCGTGGACATGGCCGACGGCGAGCTGACCACTCCGGTCCTCCAGCGCCCCACCCCCGTCCCCGCCACGCCGGATGCCCTGGCGGAGCAGCTCGTGCTCATCGTGCAGGAGCTCGCCGCGAGCCCCCAGGCCCCGCACCCGGAGGCCAGCGTGGGAGTGGCGCTCCCCGCGATCATCCGCCACGGCGTGGCCCGCTCCGCCGCGAACATCGACGACGCGTGGATCGGCCTGGACGTCCACCGGTTCCTCACGGAGCGGCTGGGACGCACCGTCCACGTCCTCAACGACGCCGACGCCGCGGGCCTGGCCGAGCTCCGCTACGGCGCCGGGCGCGGGACCACCGGCACCGTCCTGGTCATCACCCTGGGCACCGGCATCGGCTCGGCGCTGTTCGTGGACGGGAAGCTCGTGCCCAACGTCGAACTGGGCCACCTGGAGCTCGGCGGGGTCGACGCCGAGGTGCGGGCCTCGGCGGTGGCCCGGGAGCGGGAGGGACTGGACTGGCCGGACTACGCCGAGCGTCTCCAGCAGTACTTCGCGCACCTGGAGTTCCTCTTCTCACCGGACCTGATCGTGGTCGGCGGCGGGATCTCCGCCCGGCACGAGGACTTCCTGCCCCGTCTGCACCTGGACACGCTCGTCGTCCCGGCCGAGCTGCGCAACGCGGCGGGCATCATCGGCGCCGCCCGGCACGCCTACCTCGCCGTGCCGCCGGCGTCGGCCTGACCCCGGAGGGCCTGGCGGAAGTACTGCACGCCCGCCAGGACGTGCAGGACGGCCGCCACCTGGACCATGACCCGGCCGACGTCCGTCACCTCGGGGGTGGACCAGGCGGGCCCCGCCAGGACGAGCACGGTCCCCACCATGAGCAGGGCGGTCTTCGCCTTGCCGACCGTCGTGACCCGCAGGGTGCCGAGGGACCGCCGGACCAGGGTGGCGATCCCCACCACGACGTCGACGACCGCGATGACGATCAGCACCCACCAGGGGAACAGCCCGACGATGCTCGCGGCCACGGCGATCGCCACGGTCCCCAGCCGGTCGGCGATGGGGTCCATGACCTCCCCGACCCGGCTGCGCTGCCGGAGCGCCCGGGCCAGGGCGCCGTCGACCCAGTCCGTCAGGGAGAAGAGGGCGACGAGGACCAGCGCGCGCACCGGCTGCTCGTCGATGTCGAGGACGGCCAGAACGGCCGGGACGATGAGCGCGAACCGCACCACCGAGACCACGTTGGGCACCGTGAGCACCCGGTCGTAGTACGGCGACTCCGCCGGCTCGACCGCGTCCTGGTGCTGCTGTGCCATGTGCCTCGTCCCGTCCTCCGGCGCTCCCGGGCGAACGGTCCGCGCCCGTCGGTGCTGCCCTCGAGACTATCTGGTCGGCGCCGGGCGGCCCGGGAGATGACGCCGCCCGGCGCGAGGGCCGGCACGGTCCCTGGCCGCACACGGGCCGCCCGGGCAGAATGGGGCGGGAGCCTCGTCGCCGGTCGTCGGTGCGCCCGCAGCGGCTCCGCCGGCGCACCCTGTGCACCCTCGCCCGGTGAGCTCCGACCCGGTGCGCGTCCTCGGCCCGACACCGGGCGCGCCACCCCGTCCGTCCCGCTCACCGGGGCCGGGCCCGACCGAAGGACCGCTGTGGATCCTCGCGTGCACTTCCTCACCCTGTCCACCCCGGACCTCGACGCCGCCCGCGAGTTCTACGCGCGGGGTCTCGGCTGGGAGCCGCTGCTCGACGTCCCGGGCGAGATCCTCTTCTTCCAGATCGCCCCGGGGACGGTCCTGGGTCTCTTCGACGCCGGGAAGTTCGCCGAGGACCTGGGCCTCCCATCGGCCACCCCGGCGCAGGGCGTGACGCTCGCGCACAACGTGGACGGCGAGGCCGCGGTGCGCGCGAGCGTCGACGCGATGAGCGCCGCGGGCGGGACCGTGCTCACGAGCCCGCGGCCGGGCGCCTTCGGGGGCGTCTTCCACGCGCACGTCGCCGATCCCAACGGCGTGGTGTGGGAGATCGCGCACAACCCGGGGTGGCGGATCGACGACGACGGGACCGTGCACCTCGGCTGAACGTGCCCGCCCGGCCCGTCCGCGCCGGGAGGTGCGGCCGGGGCCGGCTCAGCCGCGGACGTCGACGCGCAGGTGGTGCTCGACGTCGTGCAGGAAGTACGCCGCGAAGCTCGCCACGGTGAAGTCCTTGCCGTCCCCGCGCCGGCCGGTCCGGGCCCACTGCTCCCCGGTCACGGCGTCGAAGGCGTCCGCGGTGGCGCGGACCTCCTGCGCGAGCTCCCCGGAGACCTCGTAGGGGTCCTGCAGGTTGTACTGCCCCTCGACCGCCGCGGCGTCCTGGTCCCAGTCCGCGAAGACCGGGTCCTGCTCGTCGAGCATGAGCCGCAGCCGCTCGCGGAAGACCCGGCAGAGGTCCCGGACGTGGCAGGCGTACTCCAGCGGGGACCACGTCCCCGGGCGGGGCCGGTCCGTCATGCCCAGGCGGTCGAGGACCGCCGCCCAGCGCTCGACCGTGGCCCGCGCCCGCTCCCCCGTGCTCGTGACGTCGTAGTCCGGGTCGAACCCGCAGTCGGGACAGCCCCGGTCGAGCACCACGGTCCAGTCCTTGGTCTCCGGAGGGACCGGGGAGGTGTCGGGGGTTCCGGGGCGCTCGGTGGTCATGCGGCCAATGTACCCGGGCCCACCGGGTGCGGCGAGGTCCCGCGGCGGACGGGGCGGGCCGGGCGGGTCACAGCCCCTGCCGGTCCAGGATCTCGTCCTCGTTGAGCGGCTCCCCGCGCTGGACCCGGCGGGTCCGGCGCAGGTCGGTCGCGGCGAGCACCACGGCGGCGGTCGCCAGGACGAACGAGAGGATGCCGAGGGTGTTGGCGAACCCCGCGGACAGACCCAGGTGGACGGGGTCGGTGGCCCGGGTCAGCACGGACGCGCCGGCGCCGTCCACGCGGTCCGGGAGGACGGCGCCGAAGCCGAGGAGCACGGCCCATGCGGCGAGCACCGTCAGCGAGGACCGCAGGGACGCCCCGGCCGGGACGTGGGCGGGGGCGTCCCGGCGCAGCAGCACCCCGGCCACCACGAGCAGCGCGGTCAGCGGCAGGGCCAGCGTCAGCGTGTAGAGCAGCACCAGGTCACCGGCGGCGCCGGCCAGGCCGCGGCCCACGGCCACCCACACCCCGAGCAGCAGGGCCGCGGGGACCCCGAGGACGGGCACGGCGCGCTGCAGGACGGCGGGACGGTGCGGCACGCGGTCGAGGGCTGTTTCCACGCTCGCCAGTCTATCGACGGGCCTCCCGCCGGAGACCCGCCCGCGGGCGCCCCGGTAGGCTGGAGCGCATGCCCTCCCCCGGATTCCCGCACGCCGTCCTCTTCGACCACGACGGGACCCTCGTCGACACCGAGCCGCTCTGGGACCGCGCCAAGCAGAACCTCGCCGCCGAGCACGGACGGCTCTGGACCCCCGAGGACTCGCTCGCGACCCTGGGCCGGCCGGTCGCCGCGACGATCGACCGGCTGCAGCGGGTCGGCGTGCCGCTCGGTCCGGACGAGCTGTTCCGGGCGGTCTTCGAGCACAGCGTCCGCGTCCTGGAGGACACCGAATTGACCTTCATCGACGGGATCGCGGAGCTCCTCGAGGAGCTCTCGGCCGCGGGGATCCCCGCGGCGATCGTCACCAACGCGAGCTCGGCGATGGGCCACCACACCGCGGCCACCGCCCCGGAGGACCTGTTCCAGGTCGTCATCGGCACGGACGAGTACGCGCAGGGGGTCCGCCCCAAGCCGGACCCGGACGCCTACCTCACGGCGGCGCGCCGCCTCGGGGTCGACCCCCACCGGTGCGTCGTGGTCGAGGACTCCCCCGCCGGGGCCGCCGCGGGCGTCGCGGCGGGCATCCCCACGGTGGTCGTCCCCGGCGAGCTGGAGGTCGAGCGCGGCCCCGGGCTGCTGCACCTGGGATCCCACCGGGAGCTGACCCTGGAGCTGCTGCGCTCGCTGGACCCGCAGTCCCCGTCGTCGCCCTTCCACCCCGTGCAGGAGACCCGCCCGTGAGCGCCCCCGACTTCCCCGCCGCCGTCCTGTTCGACCACGACGGCACCCTCGTGAACTCCGAACCGCAGTGGGCCGTGGCCAAGCGGGCGGTGGCCGGCCGGTACGGCGTCGGCTGGAGCACCGAGGACGACCTCGCCACGCTGGGCCGGACGGTGCCCGCGTCGGCGCGGCTGATGGTCGAGCGCGGCGCCGAGGGGACCGTCGAGGCCATCACGGCCGAGCTCGGGCGGGAGGTCGCGGCCTCGCTCACGGGCGAGGTCCCGTTCCTGCCCGGCATGCGCGACCTGCTGGCCGAGCTCGAGCGGGCCGGCATCCCCGGCGCCGTGGTGACGAACGCCCTGACCGTGGTCGCGGAGGGCACCGCGTCCGGGGCGCCCGAGGTGCTGCGGGTGGTCGTCTCGCAGGAGGACGTGGAGCACGCCAAGCCGCACCCGGAGCCCTACCTGCTCGCGGCGCGGCGGCTGGGCGTGGACCCGGCACGGTGCGTGGCGGTCGAGGACTCGCAGACGGGGGCGGCGAGCGCGGCGGCCGCCGGGATGCCCGTGGTGGTGGTGCCCGGGGAGCTGCCCGTGGAGCCCGCTCCCGGCCTGGTGCTCGTGGACGCCCACACGGACGTCACCCTGGAGTTCCTGCGCGGGCTGGGTCCGGCCGTCTGACGAGGTCCACCACGACGACGAGGGCCCGTTCCCTGCCGTCCGCGCGATGCGGGGCGGCAGGAAACGGGCCCTCGTGCGAGGTGCCTAGGCTCAGCGGGTCGCGGTGCCCTGGGGGGAGGACGCGCGGCGCGGGCTCCGGGTGCGGCGACGGGCCGCGGCCTGGGTGGAGCGGTCCGGCGCGGACTCGGTCGAGTACGCAGGCGCCGCGGAACGGCTGGGCGCGGCCGAGCGGGCCGGTGCCGCCGAGCGGGAGGCCGAGCCGTTGCCGGGGCGGGAGCCGCCGCGGCTGCCGGTCTCGCCGCGCTGG
>NZ_PDDL01000032.1:0-34065 GCF_020833785.1 Kocuria sp. CCUG 69068 | reverse complement strand
AGCGTCCTGCGACACCGGCGGCGGCGCCCAGCACGGCGGCGGCCGCGGAGACCCGGACGAAGCCGCGGCGGTCGAGGGCGGCGCCGGGCTGTGCGGACGGAGCGGTGCGGCGGGTGAGCACCGTCAGGAAGAGCGCCCCTGCCCCCGTGCCGACGACGACGGGGACCGTGTCCGCCACGGTCGGCCCCGCCCGCGTCAGCACCGCCAGCAGCCCGAGGAGCCCGAGCACGCCGAGCAGCACCGTGCCCATCGGCGGGTTGGCGCGCTGGGCCGCCCCGATGCCCGTGCCGACCGCCACGAGTCCGGCGGCCATGACGAGCAGCAGCACGAGCTTGTCCGCGGTGCCGAACAGGGCGATCGCCGCGTCCTTGACCGGCGCCGGGACCGCGTCCACGATCACCCCGCCCACCGCCGTGAGGGGCGCGCCGACCGGCCCGGTCACCCAGGCGAGCAGCTCGGCCAGGCCCACGGCGAGCGCGGTCGCGGCGACGCCCGCGAGGATCCAGGGGCCGAGGTCGGCGGGGGCCCGTCGTCGTCGCCCGGTGTCCGGACGGTCCGCGGTGGAGGTCATGCGCGTCAGCGTGTCACGTGGCCCTGAGATCAGCCTGGGCGAGCGCGTCCCCGAACCGCTCGAGCGCCTCCTGGCCCACGACGTCCCCCGGCAGCAGGGGGACCTGCAGCAGCGGGACGCCCGGGAGGGCGCCGCGCAGGGTGGCGACGTGCACCTCCTCCAGCGCGCGGCGCTCGGCGAGGAAGTCCCCGGCGTCCGCCGGGGAGCGCTTGTTGACCACGAGGGCCCCCACGTGCACGCCGGCGCGGACCAGCTGCTCGTGCAGCTCCGCGGTCTCGAGGACGGGCAGCCGTTCGGCCGCGAGGACGATGACGAAGCTGCAGCGCTCGGCGTCCACCAGCACCTCGCGCAGGGCCTCGAAGCGCTCGCGGCGGCGCAGCAGGATCCGCCGGATCTCGAGGTCCCGCTCCTCGCGGGGGTCCCGGGGCCGGCCGGTGCCCACGATGCTCTCGCTCGCGGCGTCCCGGTCCTCGAGGCCGCGCAGGGCTGCCCCGAACTTCTCCGCCCTCCCGCGGCGCCGCAGCAGCCCCTCGGTCCAGGCGGACATGATCTCGGGCAGGGCCATGAGCCGGGCGGTGTGCCCGGAGGGTGCGGTGTCGAAGACGATGAGGTCGTAGTCGTCCAGGCCCGTGTCCACGAGCTCCGCGATCCGCTCGAGCACCGCCGATTCGTGGGTGCCGGGCGAGTCCCGGGCGAGCTCCATGTGCTTGTCGACCTCGGCGGCGAGGTGCTCGGGCATCAGCCGGCGGATGGTGGCGCCCACGGCGGCGAGGTGGGCGTCGGTCGTGGCGACCGGGTCCACCTCGATGCCGTCGAGGGCGCCGCCGCCGGGGTCGCGGGCCAGCGGGGTGATCCGGTCACCCACCGGGCGCTCCCACAGGTGCCCGAGGTTGTGGGCGGGGTCGGTCGAGACGACGAGCACCCGGCGGCCGGCGCGGGCCTGGGCGAGGGCGGTGGCGGAGGCGACGGCGGTCTTGCCGACGCCGCCCTTGCCGCCCACGAACAGGACCCGGCGGGCGGCGGCGAGCTCTAGCAGCATGAGATGTGCTCCAGGGGCGAGCGCTCCATGCCCATCCGCCGGTGCCAGTCGTGGAACCGGTCGTAGACCACGGGCAGCAGCTCCACGGTGTAGTAGCTGACGGGGTTGGGCACGCCCAGGGCCTCGGAGAGGACCAGCATCATGAACAGGTCCTCCTCGTCGCGCTGGGCGCGGGCGAAGGTGCGCCGGTAGGGCGCCACGTAGAACTCGTGCAGGCCCGCACCGAGGCGGGCCTGCACGGAGCGCAGCCGGTCGAGGGCCCTCACCGGCTCACAGGGAGCGGTTCTCCCCGGCCGAGGTGCTGACGGTCTCCTCGTCCAGCTCGGGCGGGCTCTTCCGGGCCGCGTTCATGGCGGCCACGGACTCGACGATGACCCACAGGGCCGCGATCAGGATGATCACGTCGAGCACGAGCAGGAACCAGTTCTCGGCGGCCCAGAACTGCCCCAGCTGCACGATCAGCGCGTAGACGGACATCACCAGCAGGAACACCAGCGGCACCAGCACGGGCAGGACCGGGCGGCCCTTGCGCAGCAGGATCACCGCGATCATCGACAGCGTCAGACCGGCCAGCAGCTGGTTGGAGGTGCCGAACAGCGGCCAGATCAGCATGCCGCCGGAGCCGTCCGCGCCGGCGCTGAAGGTCAGCCCCATGGCCACCGCGAGGACGATGAGGGTGGAGACCACCTTGCCGATGCTGACGCCCATGATGTGCCCGGCCTCCTGCACCACGAAGCGCTGCAGGCGGATGCCGGTGTCCATCGTGGTGGCCGCGAAGAGCACGGCCATCGTGGCGAGGATGGTCGCGCTCAGCGACGGCGGGATGCCCAGCCCGGAGTTGACGACCGAGGCGCCTCCCTGGACGAACGCGGCCACGCCGCCCTGGCCGAACGCGCTGTACACGGCCTCCCAGTCGGCGAGGGTGCGGAACCCGGCGGTGGTCGCGATGATCGCGCCGAGTGCCAGCAGGCCCTCGCCCACGGCGCCGAAGTAGCCGACGAAGCGGGCGTCCGTCTCCTTGTCCAGCTGCTTGGAGGACGTGCCCGAGGCCACGATCCCGTGGAACCCGGAGATCGCGCCGCAGGCGATGGTCACGAACAGCAGCGGCACGATGCTCGGCGTGCCCTCGGGCACGGAGGTGTTGAACGCGGGCGCCACCACGGTCGGGGCGGAGATCAGGACGGCGCCGTAGAGGATGCCCAGGGCGATGAACAGCTGGAGGCCGTTGATGTAGTCGCGCGGCTGCAGCAGCATCCACACGGGCAGCACGGACGCGATGCCCGCGTAGACGAAGAGCACCACGATCCAGAACGCGTTGGCCGGCAGGCCCAGGACCGTCTCCGGCAGGACCACCGGGAAGCGGTCGCCGAGCAGGATGAGGGCGTAGAGCGCCACGACGCCGACCACGGACACGACGGCGAGGTTCCACTTGTAGCGGTAGACCGCCTGGCCGATGAGCAGCGCTACCACGATGGCGCCCCACGTGGGGATGACCGAGGTGGGGGTGCCGACCAGGAGGTTGGAGATCACCACGGCGAACGCGGCGTTGACCATGAGCAGCACGAGGAAGATCACGACCAGGAACAGGTTGCGGCCGCGGTGGCCGATGTACTGCCCGGAGAGCGAGCCGATGGACTTGCCACGGTGCCGGTTGGACGCCCACAGGGCGCCGAGGTCGTGCACGCCGGCGAAGAAGACGGTGCCGAGGGTCACCCAGAGGAAGGCGGGCACCCAGCCCCAGATGACGGCGATGGCGGGGCCCACGATGGGGGCCGCACCGGCCACGGAGGTGAAGTGGTGGCCCCACAGCACGTACTTGTTGGTGGGGACGTAGTCCACGCCGTCGCTGAGCTCGTGGGCGGGGGTGACGAAGGAGTCCTGGAGCTGGTAGATCCGGCGGGCCACGAACTTCGAGTACAGGATGTACCCGAGGATCATCATGGCCACACCGACCACGGCGAGGACGATGGAGTTCATGTCGCTCCGATCTCTGGGGAGGTGGGTGGATGTCCGCTGGATCACCATGCTACCGCCGGGTGACCGGGGTCACGGACCGCCCGCGCACGCTCCGCCACGGTCCCGCAGGGGGCGGAGCGGGGCGCGCCGACGACCTACATCGGCTCCCCCGGGGTCATGATCGCGAAGGACTCCCGGTCCGGGCCGGCCACGACCGCCAGCCGCCCGTACGCGAAGTCGAAGGGGTCCTCCATGACCGCTCCGCCGGCGTCGCGCACCCGCTGGACGGCCGCGTCGACGTCGTCGACCTGGAAGCAGACCGACCAGACCGCGGGAGCGTTCTCCGCCGCGGGGTCGGTCCCGCCGATGCCGCCGGCCGGGCGGTCCCCGTGCGGCACCGTGAACGTGGCGTAGGCGACGCCGTCCTCGCCGATGTCCTCGTAGTGGTAGCCGAAGACGTGCGCGTAGAAGTCGCGGGCGGTGTGGTGGTCGGGGGTCATGAGGTCGCACCAGGCGACGCTGCCGGGCACGTCGAGCACGGCGAAGCCGATGTGCTCCCCGGCCTGCCGCATCCCGAAGGACGCCCCGGTGGGATCCTGCCAGACGCCCATCCGGCCGGCCCCACCCACCTCCACCGGCTCCATCAGCTGGGTGCCGCCGGCGGCGAGGACCCGCTCGGCGCAGAGGTCGATCCGGTCCGAGGCGAGGTAGACCTGCCACATGTGCGGGACGCCCGTCAGGTCCGGGGCCGCCGGGGAGAGCCCGGCCACGGGTCTCCCGCCGACCAGGGCGTTGCGGTACCCGCCGTGCTCCGGCCGCGGCTCGCTGTACTCCCAGCCGAGCACCGCACGGTAGAAGTCCTGCGTGCGGACCGGATCGGACGCGGTCAGATCGGCCCAGCAGGGGGTTCCGGCGGGCCACGCTTCGTTGCGCTGTGTCATGACGGGCTCCTTCCGACACGGCCAGGGTACGCCGCGCCCCCGGGGCCCACAGGAGCCGCCCGGGGGATCGTTACCCACCTGCGCCCGCGCCCCGCTCCTGCCCCGCGAGGTCGCAGCCGGGGCCGACTCAGCGGGGTGGGTCCCCGGAGATCCACTCGCCCCGGCGCATGACGGCCTCCAGCCGGAGGTCCTCCCCCACGACCAGGAGGTCCGCGAGCGCGCCCGCCGTCAGGCTCCCGGCCTCCCCGGCCAGGCCCAGGACGCGGGCCGGGACCACGGTGGCCGAGCGCAGCGCGTCCCCGAGGGGGACACCCGCCGCGACCGTCCGGCGCAGGACCTCCAGCATCGTGGCCGTGCCTCCGGCGATCGAGCCGTTGGAGACCAGGGAGGCCACCCCGTCCTGCACCCGCACCTCCGCCGCACCGAGCGTGTAGGTGCCGTCCGTCAGCCCGGTCGCGGCCATCCCGTCGGTGACCAGCGCGATGCTGTCCGCGCCGGCCAGCTCGAACGCCCACCGCACGATGCCGGGGTCCAGGTGGGTGCCGTCCGCGATGAGCTCGACGACGGCCCGGCCCTGCGCCGCGGCGCGCAGACAGGCCGGCACCGGCCCGGGCGACCGGTGGTGAATGGCGGGCATGGCGTTGAACAGGTGCGTCACCGTGGGCGAGCGGGGCGGGCCGTCCCCGGGGGCATCGCGGAGCAGGCCCTGCAGGTGGCGCAGCGCGTCGTCGACGGTCGCGGTGTCCGCGTCGGTGTGCCCGAGGGAGGGGACCACGCCGTGGTCGACGAGCAGCTCGGCCAGGTCCCGGGAACCGGGCAGCTCCGGGGCGAAGGTCATCGTCCGGAGCGTCCCCGCCGCGGCGGCGACGAGGTCGGCGGCCAGCCCGAGGTCCGGTTCCAGCATCCATGCGGGGTCCTGCGCCCCGCACCGGGCCGTGGACAGGAACGGGCCCTCGAGGTGAATCCCGGCGATCAGCCCCTCCCCGGTGAGCGCCGCCAGCAGCAGCACGGCGCCCAGCAGGTCCTCCCGTGAGGCCGTGACCAGGCTGGCCACGAGCGTCGTGGTGCCCTGGCGGTGGAAGTGCTCCAGGGTGGCGCGGATCTCCTCCTCCTCCGAGGAGGAGAAGTCCGCGCCGAAACCACCGTGGCAGTGCACGTCCACGAGCCCCGGCAGCACCATCTGTCCGGGGCCCAGGACGTGGTGCTCCCCCGGGTCGCCGCCGGGGTGGCCGGACCGCGGGCCGGCGTGGAGAATACGATCGCCCTCGACGACCACGAGACCGTCCGGGTGCTCGGTGCGCCCCGTGTGCACGCGGCCCGAGAGGACCGTCCTGCGCGGGGAGTCCTCGGTGGTCACGGGGCTCACCTCCTGCTGCTCGTGCGGGGAACGGGGCGGGGTGCCCGGTCGTCGTCGGGGAAGAGCCGGCCCTCCGTCAGCAGGTCCGCCAGGGGCACCGGGCTCGCGATCTCGCCGACGAAGCTGCCGTCCACCCCGTTCTGGAAGCCGAAGACGACCCACTGGCCGTCGCGCCTGCGGACCAGCTGGGCGGCGTAGACGCCGGGCACGAAGAAGCTGGAGCTCCGTTCGAGCTCCCACGGCCCGAGCCGGCCGGCGCCGGGGGCGATCCAGGTCCCGGTGCTCGTCTCCGCGAACGGGATGCCGGGCGCCAGCCGCGGGAGGCAGGAGAAGATGAGCACTGCGGTCCCGTCCACGACCTGGGACTGGACGACCTCCATCTCCCCGAAGCCGGCGGGCGCGGTCAGCGGGGGGCGGACCATCCAGTGCTCCAGGTCGTCGCTCACGGCGTGGCCGACCACGCCGCGGGCGTCCGGGTCCCCCGTGGCGGCCCGTGCCGTCACGAGCATCTGCCACTGCCGGCTGTCGTCGTCGTAGAAGACGAAGGGGTCCCGCCACGCCTCGTCCGGCCACGTGCCCTCCCCGAGCTTCTCGTACCAGCGGGGGTCCGCCTCGAGCGGGCCCGCACCGGTGCGCTCCCAGCTGATCAGGTCGTCCGAGACGGCCGATCCGATGCGCTGCCGCAGCCCGTCCTCGGCGCGGCTGACACCGGTGTAGAAGAGGTGCCAGCGGCCGTCGTGGCCCTGGACGGTGCTGCCCGTCCAGGTCGCCATGTCGTCCCACGACGGTTCGTCGCCGGCCACGAGGGCGTCCGGCAGGAGGGCCCAGTTCTCCAGGTCGGACGAGACGGCGTGCCCGATCGAGGCCCGGCGGTGACGCCGGTCGGGGTCCCGCAGGGCGCGGCTGGCCCGCAGGAAGAACAGGTGGTAGTCCCGTCCGTCGTCGGCCAACCAGCTGTCCCAGACCCAGTGGTCCGCGAGGCGGAACGTCATCCCTCCTCCCGGGGCAGCCGGTGCTCGGCCTCGGCCACGAACCGGTAGTAGTCGGTCAGGACGAGCCGGCTCGCCGCCGCCTCGTCCACCACGACCGTGACCGCCCGGTGGAACTGCAGGACGGACGCCGGGCACATCGCGGACACGGGCCCCTCCACGGCTGCGGCCACCGCGGCGGCCTTGCGCTCGCCCTGGGCGACGAGCAGCACCCGGCGGGCGTCGAGGATCGTGCCCAGCCCCTGGGTCACGCAGTGGGTGGGGACGTGGTCGGGGGCCTCGAAGAACCGGGCGTTGTCGGCACGGGTCCGCGCGGACAGCGCCTTGACCCGGGTGCGGGAGGACAGCGAGGACCCCGGTTCGTTGAAGCCGATGTGGCCGTTGGCGCCGATGCCCAGGATCTGGAGGTCGATGCCGCCGGCGCGGGCGACGGCCTCCTCGTAGTCGCGGCAGGCCGCTCCGAGGTCGCCCCGGGAGCCGTCCGGGACCTGCACCCGCGAAGGGGGCAGGCCGAAGGGCCGGGCGAGCTCGCGCTCCAGGACGGCGGCGTAGCCGGCCGGGTGCCCGGAGGGCAGCCCGACGTACTCGTCGAGGGCGAAGCAGCGGAGCCGCGTGAGGTCCAGCAGACCGTGGGCCTGGCGACGGGCGAGCTCCCGGTAGGCCCCCAGGGGGGACGAGCCCGTGGCCACGCCCAGCACGGTGTCCGGCCGGCGCGAGACCTGCTCGGCGACGAGGTCCGCCGCGCGCGCGTCGACGTCGCCGGCCGTGGGCAGGACGAGCACTTGCATGGGAGTCCTTCCGGACGACGGGTGGAGGCGGGCGGTGCCGGGGCGGTCCGGCTCAGCCCTTGACGGCGGAGCTCGCCACGCCTTCGATGAACCAGCGCTGGAAGACGAGGAACACGACGATCACGGGCACCACCAGGAGCACCCCGAAGGCCATGACCTCGCCCCACGCCGGGGGGAGCTGGCCCGCGAAGACGCTGATCTGGAGGGGCAGGGGGCGCAGGTTCGGCTCGGAGATCATCAGCACCGGCCACAGGAACGCCCCCCACTGGGTCAGGAAGGTCAGCACCGCCACCGACGCGTACGCGGGTTTGCTCATGGGCGCGATGATCTGCCAGAACACCCGCAGCGGCCCGGCGCCGTCCATCCGCGCGGCCTCGTCGATGCTGCGGGGGATGCCGGAGAAGAACGAGTAGAAGAGGAAGATCGACAGGGCGTTGCCGATGAAGGGGACGATCTGGATCCACAGGGTGTTCCGGGCGTCGTTGTAGAGGTAGAACATGGGCACGGCCACGGCCTCGAACGGGACGATGAGCAGCAGCAGGACGCCCAGGAGCACCAGGTTCCTGCCCCGCCAGGTCAGCCGCGACAGGGCGAAGGCCGCCATCGAGTTCACGACCAGCCCGAGCCCCACCACGCAGACCGTGACGGTGACGGACACGAAGAAGAACCGCCACAGGTGGCCGGTGCTGTCCGAGGACAGGCTCGAGGCCACGCCGGTGTAGTTGTGCAGGCCCCACTCGCGCGGGTCGAAGACCTCGAAGCCGGCGAGCGTGCGGGAGGCGGGGGCCAGCGAGGCCGCCACCATGTAGGCGACCGGGGCGAAGAACAGGAGGCTCGTGACGACGAGCACCGCGTAGCGGGGCACGTCCGTCCTGCGGCGGCGGCGGCGGGCGGCGGCGGTCTGCGTCATGTCAGTCCTCCCGTTCGCGGGTGGCGCGGCGCTGGACGAGGGACAGGACCACCACGATCACGAAGAACACCACGGAGATGGCGCTCGCGCGCCCGATGTTGTTCTCGTCGAAGGCGGACGTCACCGCCTCGTACATCACGGTGCGGGTGGCGTCCTCGTTGAGCCCCCCGCCGGAGCGGGCCAGCACGTAGATCTGGTCGAACACGCGCAGCGACAGGATCATCGTGTAGAGCGCCACGAAGACGAGGGTGGTGTTGATCCCGGGCAGGGTGACGTGCACGAAGCGCTGCCACGCACCGGCCCGGTCCAGGCGGGCCGCCTCGTAGAGGTCGGCGGGCACCTGCTGCAGGGCCGCCAGCAGGATCACCATCTGGAAGCCGACGCCCTGCCAGATCGACAGGACGATGACCGAGGCCAGCGCCGTGAGCTCGGAGCCCAGCCAGTCCTCGGCCCCGAAGGCACCGCCCGAGAAGAACCCGAGCAGGGAGTTGAGGAGGCCGTCGTCCCCGCGGGCGAGGATCAGCCGCCAGATGAGGGCCACCAGGGCGATGGGGAAGACGACGGGGAGGAAGAAGACGGACCGGAAGATCCCGACCCCCCGGACGGTCTTCTGCACGAGCAGAGCCAGCGCGAGCGCGAGGGCGGTCTGCACCGGGACCACCACGGCCGCGAAGACCAGGTTGTGGAGCAGCGCGCTGAGGAACCGGCTGGACACGTCGGGGTCGGTGAAGATCCGGGCGTACTGGGTCAGCCCCATGAAGGCGGGATCGCGCGGGTCGCCGAGCCGGACGTTGTGGAAGGAGAAGCCGATGGCCGCGACGAACGGGACCGCGACGAACAGGACGAGCAGCAGCACGGCGGGACCCGCCATGAGGACCCCGGCGAGCCCGTCCCGCCGGAGCCCCCTGCGGGGCGGTGGAGCCTCTAGCACGTCCGCCGGGGCGGACGCGGGGGCCGCGAGGCCCGGTGTGGTGGTCATGGTGCACTCCTCGCAGGTGCGCGGCGGGGCCGCTGGACGGCCCCGCCGCGGCGGTCACTCGTCCTGGTAGCCGTTGTTGTCCTCGAAGTCGGCGTCGATGGCCCGCGCCGCGCTGTCGAGCTCCTCCTGCGGGTCCGCCCCGCCCCAGATCGCCGCGAGGGCGCTGCCGTAGGAGCTCGTGACCGTGGGGTAGCCCGGGGTGATGGGCCGCGCCACCGCGATGCACTCCGGGGTGACCTCCTCCGAGCTGCAGGCCGAGGCCAGGTTGGACGCGAACAGCTCCAGCGGCCCGCCCTCGCCGTAGAGCTCGCTGCCCTCGAGGGCGCTCGTGGTGCCGGGCACCGCAGCGTTCGCCTCGACCATCGTGGCGATGCTCTCGTCGGAGTGCAGGAAGTCGAGGAAGGCACCGGCCGCGGCCTGGTCGCCGCCGGCCGCCGGCGTCACGCCCCACTGCCAGGAGCCGTGGCCCGCCTTGGTGCCGTTGCCGAGGTCGGGCAGGGGCATCAGGACCAGGTCCTCGCCGAGGGCTTCGCTGAAGGTGGGGTACATCCAGTTGCCCGTCCAGGTCAGGGCGACGTCCCCGTCGGGGAAGGCGGTGCCGCTGGTGTTCGGGTCCGTGTGCTCCTTCCACGAGGCCCACTCCTCGAGGGCCTCCACGTTCTCGGCGCTGTTGAGCACACCGTCCGCCGCGCCGTCCCGGATGAGCGTGCCGCCGTTGGACCACAGGACCGGGGAGGTGGTGAAGGTGCCCCACTCGGCGGCGAAGCCGTTGGCCTCGCCCAGGTCGATCGCGTTGCCCGACGGGCTGACCTCCGCCAGCTTCTGCAGGTTCTGCTCGAACTCCTCCGCCGTCCACGCCTCGTCGGCGGTGGCCGGGGCCTCCACGCCCGCGGCGTCGAGGAGCTGCTGGTTGCCCCACAGCCCGAGCCCGACGTCGAACATGCCGACGGCGTAGGTCTGGTCCTGGTACGTGCCGCTCTCCCGCACGCCCTCGATCCGGTTCTCGAGGGTCTCCTGCGACACCACGTCGTCGAGGGGCACGAGCTTGCGGTCGTAGACGAAGGACGCCATCGTCGGGGCATCCATCTCCATCACGTCGGGCAGGTCCTCCGCGGCGGTCGCCTGGACGGTGCTGGTGTAGTCCGGCTCGGGGATGAGGGTCAGCTCGACGCTGACGTCCTCCTGCGAGTCGTTGTACTCGGCGACGAGGGCCTCGAGCGCCTCGGCCTCGGCCGCCTGGCCGCTGTGGGCCCAGACCTCGATCACGCCGTCGCCCTCCCCGCTGCCGCTCGCGCTCTCCCCACCGCCGCCGCAGGCTGCCAGCACCACGGCCATCGACAGGCCGGTCCCCAGCACCACGGCCCGGGACCGGCGCCTCGTTCGTGCACTCATGAGCAGTTCCCCTTCTCTCGGCCGCAGTGTTCGCGATCGTCACAGCTGTCGTTCCCCCAGCTTGGACTAGACCAATTTGTGTGTCAATGCTCACACGGCGGGAACCGCGGCCCGCAGGACCGGGCGACGCGGTCGATATGCTGGCCCCATGAGCGCGGAGCCGCGGGCCGTCCCGAAGTACTACCTGCTCAAGGAGCAGCTCCGGGCGCTCGTGCGGGACGCGACCCCCGGCGCGCTCATCCCCACGGAGCGGGCGCTCGCCGAGCAGTACGCCACCTCCCGGACCACCGTCCGCCAGGCCATCGGCGAGCTCGTGGCGGAAGGGGTGCTGGGCCGGGCCCAGGGCCGGGGGACCTTCGTGGCCCCGCCGCGGTTCACCTACGTCCGCCAGCTCACCTCGTTCAGCGACGACGCCGACGCCCAGGGCCTCGTGAGCTCCTCCACGGTCCTCGACGTGAGCCGCACGGCCGCCGACGACGACGCAGCGGCCCGGCTGCGCGTGCCCGTCGGCGCCGAGCTCGCGCGGGTGGAGCGGATCCGGCTCATCAACGGCGAGCCGCTGGCCCACGAGGTCGCCCTGCTCGCCGGAGCGCTGCCCGGCCTGGCGGCGCACCTGGACCGGACCGGCTCCCTGTACACCGCGCTGCGCCAGGACTACGGCATCGACATCGTGGCGGCCGAGGACACCGTGGAGACCCGGCTCGCCGGCCCGGACGACGTCCGGCTCCTGGGCATCGAGATGGGGGCTCCCCTGCTGCTGATCCACCGGCTCGGGTTCACGGCTGACGACTCCCCCGTGGAGTGGACCCGCTCGGTGTTCCGCGGGGACAGGTTCCGCTTCCTGGCCCGGATGAAGGGGCCGCAGCACTGACCCACGAGGTCGCGGGCGCTCTCATGGGCGCGGGCGGCGCGTCGGCGGCAGAATGGGGGCAGACTATCTGTCCTCGACCGCTCCGGAGGCTCCCATGACCACGCTGCACGACTTCACCGCCACCACCCTGGACGGGCGCGAGCAGCCGCTGTCCGAGTACGCCGGGAAGGTGGTGCTCGTGGTCAACACCGCGAGCGAGTGCGGGTTCACGCCGCAGTACGAGGGACTCGAGCAGCTGTGGCGGGACTTCCGGCAGGACGGGCTCGTGGTCCTGGGCTTCCCCTGCAACCAGTTCGGGCACCAGGAGCCGGGCAGCGAGGAGGAGATCGCCGACTTCTGCAGCCGCAACTACGGCGTGACGTTCCCGATGTTCGAGAAGGTCGACGTCAACGGCCCCGGCGCCCACCCCCTGTGGTCGTGGCTGCGCGAGGAGCGGGGCGGGATCATGGGCGACGCCATCAAGTGGAACTTCACCAAGTTCCTCGTGGGCCGGGACGGGCGGGTGATCCGCCGCTTCGCCCCGAAGACCTCGCCGGCGCAGCTCGCCGGCAGCATCGAGTCGGCGCTGGCCCACGGGGAGGCGCCCGCCGGGACGGAGTCCGCCGGGACGGGCTGAGGCGGGTCAGCGGCCGGCCATCTCCCGCAGCACGTCCGCGAGCGCGGTCAGGCCCCGCTCCAGCTCCCGGTCGGTGATCACCAGCGGCGGGCTCAGCCGGATGGTGGAGCCGTGGGTGTCCTTGGCGAGGATCCCGTGGGCCACCAGCCGCTCGCAGCACTCCCGGCCGGTGCCGAGCCGCGGATCGATGTCGATCCCGGCCCACAGCCCGCGCCCGCGCACCTCGGTCAGGCCCAGCGGCGCCAGCTCCGCCAGGCCGGCGTGCAGCTTCTCCCCCATGACCCGCGCCCGCTCCTGGGGCTCCCCGGTGGCGAGGAGGGCGACGACGGCGCGGCCGACGGCGCCGGCCAGCGGGTTCCCGCCGAACGTGCTGCCGTGCTGGCCGGGCCGCAGCACCGAGAGCACGTCCGCCCGCCCCACCACCGCGGACACCGGCAGGACTCCCCCGCCCAGGGCCTTGCCCAGCAGGTAGAGGTCCGCCTCCACGTCCTCGTGCTCGCACGCCAGCGTCCGGCCGGTGCGGCCCAGCCCGGACTGGATCTCGTCCGCGACGAGCAGGACGCCGCGCTCGGCCGTGCACCGCCGCACGCCCTGCAGGTACCCCGGCGGCGGCACGATCACCCCGGCCTCGCCCTGGATGGGCTCCAGCAGCACCGCGACGGTGTCCTCGGTGACGGCCGCCTCGAGGGCGGCGAGGTCCCCGAACGGGACGGTCACGAAGCCCGGCGTGTAGGGGCCGTAGTTGCGGTGCGCCTCGTCGTCGTCGGAGAAGCTGATGACCGTGGTGGTGCGGCCGTGGAAGTTCCCCGCCGCCACCACGATCTGCGCCCGGCCCGGGGCCACCCCCTTGCGCTCGTAGCCCCACTTGCGGGCGACCTTGATCGCCGACTCCACGGCCTCGGCGCCGGTGTTCATCGGCAGCATCATGTCCTGGCCGAGCAGCTCGCACAGCTCCCGGGCGAAGGGGCCGAGCTGGTCGTTGTGGACGGCCCGGCTGGTCAGCGTCACGCGCTCCAGCTGGGTCCGGGCCGCCTCGAGGACCGCCGGGTGGCCGTGGCCGAAGTTCAGCGCCGAGTAGCCGGCGAGGAAGTCGAGGTACTCCCGGCCCTCCACGTCCGTGACGGTGGTGCCCTGGGCCCGGGCCGCCACCACGTCCAGCGGGGAGTACGTGCGCGCGGTGTACCGCTCGGCGGTCTCCACGAGTTCCCGCGTGCTCGTGCCGTGAGCGGTGCCGGCCGCGGGGTCGACGAACTGCGTCGGGGCGTGGTTCATGGGGTTTCTCCCGGTTCCTCGCTGGTGTTGTCTGGAGCGTGTGCGGTCCAGCCCATCACGTACAACGCCGCCGGGCCCGCATTACAGTCCCGGCCCCGCGCCGCGCGGGCCGTCCCCGACCTGCAGGAGGAACCGTGTTCCCCGACTTCACCGCCCACGACGTCCCCGTGGCCGACGGCACGATCCACGCCCGCACGGGCGGCGACGGCCCGCCCGTGCTCCTGCTGCACGGCTTCCCGCAGACCCACGCCATGTGGCACCACCTCGCCCCCGTGCTGGCCGAGGAGTTCACCGTGGTCGCCGCCGACCTGCGCGGCTACGGCGGCTCGCGCACGAGCAGCGAGGACCACACCTTCCGGGCGATGGCCGCCGACCAGGTGCAGCTCATGCGGGCGCTGGGCCACGACCGGTTCTCCGTCGTCGGGCACGACCGCGGCGCCCGGACCGCCCACCGGATGGCGCTCGACGCCCCCGGCGCGGTGGCGTCCGTGGCCCTGCTGGACATCCTGCCCACCCTGGAGGTGTGGCGGTCGATGGACGCGTGGATGGCCCTGCAGTACTACCACTGGGCCTTCCTCGCCCAGGGCGAGGGCCTGCCGCAGACCCTGATCGGCCACGACCCCGTGTACTTCGTGCGCCGGACGCTCCAGGGGCTCAGCGGCACGCAGGTCCCGTTCGACCCGGCGGCGCTCGCCGCCTACGAGGACGCGGCGCGGGATCCCGCCGTGGTCGACGCCTGGTGCCGCGACTACCGCGCGGCCGCCGGCCCGGACCGGGAGATCGACGAGGCGGACGAGCACGAGCAGCGGGACCTGCCCGCCCTCGTCCTGTGGGGTGCGCGGGGGCGGGTCGGGGCGCGGGAGGACCCGCTCGCGCTGTGGCGGCGGCAGTTCCCGCGGGCCACGGGCCGGGCCCTGGACGCGGGCCACTTCCTCGCCGAGGAGCGGCCGGAGGAGGTGGCGGCGGACGTCCTGGCGCACCTGCGTGCTGCGCGGACGTAGTCGCGGCCGTGACGCGGTGATCGGGAGGCGCGGCCACGGCCGCGCCTCCCGGTCACCGCGCCGGGGACCTACTTCTGCATCCACTGGTCGCTCGCGTAGTCCGTCCTCCCGTCGGCTTGGGTGAAGTCGGTGTACACCCATACCCTCAGGTACTCGCGCCCGGAGAACGTGTAGGGCCTGAGCCACACGTGCTTGGTCGCCCAGCTGTGGTGGTAGGTGGCCTTCCGCCAGCCGTCCTTCTCCACGTAGATCGTCCGCGTCCCCCAGTCGCAGTCGGTCGGGTGGCACTTGCCGTACACCCTGACGGAGCCGCCGGGAGTGACGCAGCTGCCGCCGACGGGGCACAGCACCTGGTCCGCGCAGCCCCAGTTCACGTCCACCCGGGTGACGGACCTGGTGTTCGGGTCGGTGTTGCGCCAGGTGCCCGAGATGGTGTCAGGGCCGACGCACAGGGCCTGGGCCGGTGCCGCACTCACCGTGGTGCCGACGAAAACGATGGCCAGGGCGGCCATGATTGCAGCGATCAGGGAGACGGCGGTGACGTGCCGAGCGTTCCGGAATCGCATCGTGCTGTGGGACATGACGGTTCCCTCCTTCTGAGGATGTGGCCTCTGCCGCTTCGCCCCGAGGCGGTCCGACCGTCCCGTCGAGCACCCGGCATGCATCCAGCGTGGCAGTCGGTCCCGTCCACCGAGTCCACCCCGGGATGGACTTCCGGCCTCCTCCCCCGGGAGTACACCGGCCCGGGACACCGGCGTCCACGGTGCCGGGCCGGCCCCGGCATGCTCGAGACCGCTGACCCGCCGCCCCATGCACAGCACCCGGGCGTTGTCGGAGAGCACCGAGGGTGCTGGTCCCGCCGAACAGGAGGTACGGGCCCGTGCCCAGGATGGTCCCACCGGGCGGCTCCTGGACGCCGCCGGGGTCCACGGCCACCTCTGGAGACGGGCGCCGAGCATGACCTCCGACCCGCAGCAGCTGTTCCCGGGCGAGCAGTTCATCAGCACCGTCCTCGCGGCGCTGGAGACCAAGACGACCATGTCCGGCGAGCTGGCGCGGCGCTACCTGCAGCGCGCCGGGATGGCCGGAATGATCATCGGTGTCCTGTTCGCCGCGAACTTCGCCGCGTTCGACGCCGTGCCCGCCGGGGACGCGACGCTGCGCCCCCTGGGGCGCCTGCTGGGCGCCGTGACCTTCGGCTGGGCGCTGGTCTTCATCTACTACTCGAAGTCCGAGCTCCTGACGTCCAACATGATGATCGTCTCCATCGGCGCCTACTACCGCCGCACCTCGTGGTTCAAGGCGGTGCGGCTGCTCGGGCTGTGCTATTTGGGCAACTTCCTGGGCAGGCTGCTCGTGGCCGTGGTGCTGCGCTTCAGCACCATCACGGACGGGCCCGCGCACGCGGAGATGGAGGCCGCCGTGGCGCACAAGCTCGAGTTCGTCACCAGCGGCGCCACCGGGTGGACGGACTCGACGTGGGGGCCGCGGGCGCCAACGTGGGGATCGCCCTCCTGGGCAACTTCCTGGGCGGCGGGGTCCTGATCGGCTTCTACTACGCGTACGTCAACGACGACGCCGGGTACCGCCCCCGCACCCGCTGACGCGGGATCCCCGGCGCGCTCGCTCTCGGCCGAAAACTCTTCAGCTCACTTACCTTTTGCGGGGAGACCCCGTAGCGTGGGCCGGGCACGTCATTCGAGCAGCACCCCATCGAGAAGAAGGAGCACCAGCATGCGAAGGATCCTGTTCATGGTCGGCACCGCGGTCTTCGGCCGCATCATGGCGAAGCGGCGCGAGAACAAGGCCGGGGGCCGCTAGTACCGGAAGCGCCACTCGGTGCGGGAGCGGTAGGTCTGCCCCGGGCGCAGCACCGGGTCGGAGAGCTCCGGCCGGTTCGGCGAGTCCGGGTGGTACTGGGGCTCCAGGGCGATCCCCGCTCCCCGCGGATAGGCGCGCCCGCCGGTGCCGGTGATGGTGCCGTCCAGGGCGTTGCCCGTGTACACCTGCAGGGCCGGCTGGTCGGTCCACAGCTCCACGGACCGCCCGCTCGCCGGGTGCTCCAGCCGGGCGGCGGCGCGCAGCCCGGTGCCGCGCAGGTGGAAGGAGTGGTCGATCCCGCCCACGGCCGCGATCTGCGGGTGCTCCGCCCGCACCCGGTCCCCGAGCCGGGCGGGGGCGGTGAGGTCCAGTGGCGTCCCGCGCACGGCGGCGAGGCCGTCCAGCGGCACCCCGTCCCGGCCGACCGGCAGGTACCGGTCGGCCTCGACGGTGAGCGTGTGGTCGTCGACCGTCCCCGACCCCTCCCCGGCGAGGTTGAGATAGACGTGGCTCGCGGGCCCGACCACGGTCGGGGCGTCGGTGCGGGCCTCCAGGTCCAGAGCGAGGACGTCGTCCGTGACGGCGTACCGGGCCCGGAGGACCACTTCGCCGGGAAAGCCCTGGTCACCGTCCGGGCTGACCAGCTCCAGCACCAGGACGTCGCGGCTCGCGGAGACCGTCCGCCAGGTGCGGCGGTGGAATCCGTCGGGGCCGCCGTGCAGGGTGTTGCCGCCCTCGTTGACCGCCAGTTCCACGGTGGTCCCGTCGAGGTCGAAGCGGGCCCCGGCGATCCGGTTGGCGCAGCGGCCGACCACCGCCCCCAGGAAGGCCTCCGGGGGTGCCGCGCAGCCGGCGGCGTCCGGGTGCCCCAGCACCACGTTGGTGCCGGGGCCCCCGGCCGGGCCGGGCAGGTGCAGGGCCTGGACCGCGGCGCCGAGGTCGAGCACGCACACGCTCAGCCCGCCCGGGGCGGTGAGGGTGTGCGCGGTGACCTCCCGACCGTCGGGCAGCGTCCCGAAGGACTGCGGGGCGGGCGCGGTCATTTGAGCGCGTTCGAGGCGCGGCGCTTGTTGAACACGTCGAACCCGACCGCCAGCAGGAGCACCAGGCCCTTGATGAACTGCTGGTAGTCGATGCCCACGCCCATGAGGGACATGCCGTTGTTGAGCACGCCCATGATCAGACCGCCGGTGATGGCGCCGATGATGGTGCCCACGCCACCGGTCACGGCGGCGCCGCCGATGAAGGCCGCGGCGATCGCGTCCAGCTCGAACAGGTTTCCGGCGCCCGGCCCGGCGGAGTTGAGCCGGCCGGTGAACACCAGCCCGGCCAGCGCGGCCAGCACGCCCATGTTGACGAAGAGCAGGAAGTCGACGCGCTTGGTGTTCACACCGGACAGCTGGGCCGCCTGGAGGTTGCCGCCGCGGGCGTACACGTGGCGGCCGAACACCGTCCGGTTCATGACAGCGCTGTAGGCGACCACCAGCACGCCGAGGACCACGAGCACGATCGGCGTCCCGCCGCGCGAGCTGGCCAGCAGGAAGGTGAGCGCGAGGATGACGACGACGCCGAAGACCAGCCGCGTGAGGAACCAGGCGCGCGGCTCGTCCTCGAGGTGGAGCTTCGCGCGGTTGGCCCGGCCCCGGAGCTGGCTCAGCACGAGCATGGCCGTGGCGATCAGGCCGATGCCCACCGTGGTCCAGTCCAGGATGTTGGTCGCCGGCGGGAACAGCCCCGGGAAGAGGGAGCCGCCGCCGAGCTGGCGGTACTCCGGCGGGAAGCCGGTGATTCGCTGGTTCTCGAGCACGATCTGCGTCAGCCCGCGGAAGACGAGCATGCCGGCGAGGGTCACGATGAAGGCGGGGATCCCGATGTAGGCCACCCAGAAGCCCTGCCAGGCGCCCACGAGCGCGCCGACCGCGAGGGCGGCGACGAGGGCCACCCACCACGGCAGGCTCCAGTCCCGGATCATGATCCCGGACATGGCGCCCACGAACGCGGCCACCGAGCCGACCGAGAGGTCGATGTGCCCGGCCACGATGATCATGACCATGCCGATCGCCAGCAGCAGGATGTAGCTGTTCTGGACGATGATGTTGTAGACGTTGTCCGGCTGCAGCAGCGCGCCGCCGGTCAGGGCCTGGAACAGTGTCACGATCACCAGCAGGGCCAGGAAGATGCCGATCTGGCGGAGCCGGCTCATGAGGAACCGGCCGGCGCCGGCCACGGTGGAGGCCTTCTGCGGGCCCCGGCTGTCGAGAGCCCGGTCCTCGTCGACGAGGGTGGAAGCCATGGGTCAGTCCTTTTCCTTGGTCATGTGCTGCATGAGTCGTTCGGGGGTGGCCTCGGCGATGGGCACCTCGGCGGTGATCCGGCCCTCGGCGAGCGTGTAGATCCGGTCGCAGATCCCCAGCAGCTCCGGCAGCTCGGAGGAGATGACCAGCACCGCTTTCCCCTGCGCGGCCAGCCTGTTGATGATCGTGTAGATCTCGTACTTCGCCCCCACGTCGATGCCGCGGGTGGGTTCGTCGAGGATGAGCACGTCGGGGTCGGCGAACATCCACTTGGACAGGACGACCTTCTGCTGGTTGCCGCCGGAGAGCTTGCCGGTGATCGAGGACACCGAGGGCGCCTTGATGTTCATGCTGGTGCGGTAGTCCTGCGCCACGAGCGTCTCGCGCCCGCCGTCGACCCAGCCCGCGGACGTGAGCTTGCCCAGCGCCGCCGAGGAGATGTTCCGCTTGATGTCGTCGATGAGGTTGAGCCCGTAGCGCTTGCGGTCCTCCGTGGCGTAGGCGATGCCGTGCCGGATCGCCTCGCTGACGGTGCGCGCCGTGATCTCCTCGCCGTTCTTGTACATCCGCCCGGTGATGTTGGACCCGTAGCTGCGCCCGAAGATGCTCATGGCCAGCTCCGTGCGCCCGGCGCCCATGAGCCCGGCGATGCCCACGATCTCGCCCGCCCGCACGGACAGGTGCGCGTTGTCCACCACCACCCGCGAGTGCTCCTGCGGGTGGTGCACGGTCCAGTCCTCGACGCGGAGCACCTCCGCGCCGATGTCGGGGACCCGCTCGGGGTAGCGGTTCGTCAGCTCGCGGCCCACCATGCCCTTGATGATCCGGTCCTCGGTGACCGACCCGTCGTGCAGGCTGAGGGTCTCGATGGTCTGCCCGTCGCGCAGGATCGTCACGGAGTCGGCGATCGCCCGGATCTCGTTGAGCTTGTGGCTGATGATGATGCAGGTGATCCCGTCCTCGCGCAGCCCGCGGACCAGGCCCAGCAGGTGCGCGGAGTCCTCGTCGTTGAGGGCGGCCGTGGGCTCGTCGAGGATGAGCAGCTTCACGTCCTTGGAGAGCGCCTTCGCGATCTCCACGAGCTGCTGCTTGCCCACCCCGATGTCCCCGGCCGGGACGCTGGGGTTCACGTCGAGGCCCACGCGCCGGAGCAGGTCGGCGGCCCTGGCGTTGGTCTCGTTCCAGTTGATGAACCCGCGGGTGGCGCGCTCGTTGCCGAGGAAGATGTTCTCGGCGACGGACAGGAACGGGGACAGGGCCAGCTCCTGGTGGATGATGACCACCCCGCTGCGCTCGCTGTCCTTGATGTCCCGGAAGGAGACGGTCTCGCCCTCCAGGACGATGTCCCCCTCGTAGGTGCCGTGCGGGTACACGCCGGACAGGACCTTCATGAGGGTGGACTTGCCGGCGCCGTTCTCCCCGCAGATCGCGTGGACCTCGCCGCGGGCGACGGCCAGGGTGACGTCCTGCAGCGCCTTGACGCCGGGGAAGGACTTGCTGATCCGGCGCATCTCCAGAACGTGCTCGCTCATGCGGGCCTCCTCGTCTCGAGCTGGTGGGTGGGTGGAAGGGACGGACCGGCCGGGCGGCGGAGGGCCGCCCGGCCGGTCGCGCTCACTCGAGCTCGGACGCCTCGTAGTAGCCGCTGTCCACGAGGACCTCCTGATAGTTGTCCTTCGTGACGATCTGCGACTCGAGCAGGTAGGCGGGGACCACCTTCACGCCGTTGTCGTAGGTCTCCTCGTCGTTGACCTCTGGCTCCTCGCCCTGCATCAGGGAGTCCACCATGAGCACCGCGCGCTCGCCGAGCTCGCGGACGTCCTTGAAGATCGTGGAGTACTGCTCGTCGTTGACGATCGACTTCACGGAGCCGACCTCGGCGTCCTGGCCGGTCACCACGGGCAGCTCGTCCTGGGAGTAGCCGCCGGAGCGCAGCGCGGAGATGATGCCGATCGAGAGGCCGTCGTACGGGGAGAGCACGCCGTCGAGCTGGTCGCCGCCGCCCACCGTGATGAGGTCCTCCATCCGGTCCTGGGCGGTGTCCGGCAGCCAGCGCAGGATGGCGGCCTGCTCGAACTCCGTCTGGCCGCTGGGGACGTTGAGCGTGCCGTCGTCCAGGTAGGGCTTGAGGGTGTCCATCGCGCCGTCCCAGAAGAAGGTCGCGTTGTTGTCGTCGGGGCTGCCGGCGAAGAGCTCCACGTTGAAGGGGCCCTTCTCGCCGGTGGGCTCGCCGTTCTCGTCGAGGACCCCGAGGCCGGTGAGCAGCGACGTGCCCTGCTGCACGCCCACCTCGTAGTTGTCGAAGGTCGTGTAGTAGTCCACGGTGTCCGACTCGTTGATGAGGCGGTCGTAGGCGATCACGGGGATCTCCTGGGTCTCGGCCGTGTCGAGCACGCTGGTCAGCGTGGTGCCGTCGATCGAGGCGATCACCAGGGCCTTGGCCCCGCCGTTGATCATGTTCTCGATCTGGGAGATCTGGGTGGGGATGTCGTCGTTGGCGTACTGGAGGTCCACCTCGTAGCCGAGCTCCTCGAGCTGCGCCTTGACGTTCTCGCCGTCGGCGATCCAGCGCTCAGACTGCTGCGTGGGCATCGCCACGCCGATCTTGGCGCCCTCGTTGGAGCCCGCCTCCGCGCCGCCGCCGCGGTTGCCGCCGCAGGCCGTGAGGCCCAGGGCGAGGGTCAGGGCGGTCACCCCGGTGAGGGTCTTCTTCAGGTCGATCTTCGGGGTCATGGTCGTGCCTTTCGTCGGTCCGGGCCGCGCTGCCCGGTGGTGGGAGTGTTCGAGCGAGGTCGGTGCTGGTGAGATCTCGTGGTGGACGTCAGGGGTCCTGGTCATCATGGTCGTTCCGGCCGTCCCGGTCGTCCCGCTCAGAGCTTCTGGGCGAGCCGGTAGTAGGCCGCGTTCCACCGCACCTCGCGCTGGAACTCCCGCAGGGTGGTGGTGTCGTCGATGACGAGCAGCTCGGTCCGGGTCATGTCGGCGAAGTCCCGGATCACGTCGGCGCCCACCGCGGTGCTGAGGACCGTGTGGTGGGCGGCGCCGGCGGTGAGCCAGGCCGCGGCTGAGGTCGCGAGGTCGGGGTGCGGCCGCCAGACGGCCCGGGCCACCGGCAGGTTCGGGAGCGGGGCGTCCGGGGGCACGACGTCCACGGTGTTGGCGGTGAGCCGGAACCGGTCCCGCATGTCGGACATCGCCACGACCACGCCGGGGCCGGCGTCGGTGTCGAAGACCAGGCGCACGGGGTCCTCGCGTCCGCCGATGCCCAGCGGGTGCACCTCGAGGGAGGGGCGCGCCGTGGTGAGGCTCGGGCAGACCTCCAGCATGTGGGCGCCGAGGATCTTCTCCTCCCCCGGCACCAGGTGGTACGTGTAGTCCTCCATGAGGGACGCGCCCCCGGGCAGCCCGGCGCCCATGACCTTGGCCGCCCGCACCAGCAGGGCCGTCTTCCAGTCGCCCTCCGCCCCGAACCCGTAGCCGCGGGCCATGAGCCGCTGCACGGCGAGGCCCGGCAGCTGGCGCAGCCCGCCGAGGTCCTCGAAGTTCGTGGTGAAGGCGCCGAAGCCGCCCTCCTCCAGGAACTGGAGCATCCCGAGCTCCTGCCGGGCCCCGTAGCGCAGGGACTCGTGGCGCTGCCCGCCGCGGCGCAGCTCGGGGGCCACGTCGTAGAGCTCCTCGTACTCGGCGACGAGCTCGTCCACGCGGCCCTCGGACTGGGCGTCCACCACGGCCACGAGGTCGTTGACGCCCCAGGTGTTCACGGAGACCCCGAACTGCAGCTCGGCCTCCGTCTTGTCGCCCTCGGTCACGGCGACGTTGCGCATGTTGTCGCCGAACCGGGCCACCCTGAGCCCCTGGACCGCCGCGCGGCCGGCGCACGCGCGCTGCCAGGAGGCGATCTGCGCGGTGACGCCGGGGGTCGAGACGTGGCCCACCACGGTCTTGCGCGGGACGTCGAGCCGGGTCTGGATGTAGCCGAACTCCCGGTCGCCGTGCGCGGCCTGGTTGAGGTTCATGAAGTCGAAGTCGATCTCGCCCCACGGCAGCTCGACGTTGATCTGGGTGTGCAGGTGGAGCAGCGGCTTGCGCAGGGCGTCGAGGCCGGTGATCCACATCTTGGCGGGGCTGAAGGTGTGCATCCAGGCGATCGCCCCGATCACGCCGTCCGCGGCGTTGAGCTCGAGGGCCGTGCGGCGGATCGAGTCCGCGTCCTTCAGCGTGGGCTTCCAGACCACCTCGACGGGCAGCCCGGCCTCGCCCAGCACGCGGACGATCTCGCGGGACTGCTCGGCCACCTGGCGCAGGGTGTCCTCGCCGTAGAGGTCCTGGCTGCCGGTGAGGAACCAGACCTCGTAGTGGTCAAGGGCGGTGGGCAGAGGATTCACGGGTGAGCGCTCCTGGGGTGGTGGGGACGGCCGCGGGCTGCTGGCCGTAGACGTTCTGGTAGCGGTCGAACAGGGAGTCGACGTGCGCGGGGTCGATGGGCAGCGGCTCGCCCAGCTGGCGGGAGAGGTGCACGGTGCGGGCCACGTCCTCGAGCATGGCCGCGGCCTTGACGGCGTCCCGGGCGTCCTTGCCGATGGTGAACGGTCCGTGGCTGAGCATGAGGACCGCGCGGGAGCGGTGGCCGGAGAGGGTCTCCACGATGCCGCGGCCGATCGAGTCGTCGCCGATGATCGCGAAGGGCCCCACGGGGATCTCCCCGCCGAACTCGTCCGCCATGGCCGTCAGGACGCAGGGGATGGCCTCGCCGCGGGCCGCCCAGGCCGTGGCGTAGGGAGAGTGGGTGTGGACCACTCCCCCGACCTCCGGCATGTGCCGGTAGACGTAGGCGTGGGCGGCGGTGTCGCTGGACGGCGAGCGCTCCGCGCCGGGGGTGCCGGGGACCGGCCGGCCGGCCAGGTCGCACAGGATCTGGTTCTCCGGGCCGAGGTCGTCGTAGCTCACCCCGCTGGGCTTGATCACGAAGAGGTCCGTGCCGGGGACCCGCCCGGACACGTTGCCCGCCGTCCAGACCACCAGCCCGTAGCGGACCAGTTCGGCGTGCAGGTCCGCGACCTCGCGCCGCACGCGGGCGATCCGCTCCTCGAGCTCGGGCGTCAGGGCGTTCACGCGGAGACCTCCTGGGTGGAACGGGCGTTGCGCCGGAGCGCCTTGAGCCGGCGCATGACGTCGCTGCCGCCGCGGCCGAAGTGGTCGTGCAGCGCGGTGTAGTCCTCGTAGAGGACGGAGTAGGCCTCGGTGTGCGCGGGGTTCGGGGTGTAGGCGTTGCGCTCGAGCCGGCCCATCGCCGCGGCGGCCGCCCGGACGTCCGGGTAGGCGCCGGCGGCCACGGCCGCGTGGATGGCGGAGCCCAGGGCCGGGCCCTGGTCGCTGCCGATCACCGAGATCGGCATGCCGAGCACGTCGGCGTAGATCTGCATGAGGAACGCGTTCTTGATCAGCCCGCCGGCCGCCACGAACTCGGTGACGGGGATCCCGGAGGCGGCGAAGGCCTCCACGATCGTGCGGGTCCCGAAAGCGGTGGCCTCCAGCAGGGCGCGGTAGACCTCGTGCGGGCGGGTGGCCAGGGTGAGGCCGACGAGCAGCCCGGAGAGCTCGTGGTCCACGAGCACGGACCGGTTGCCGGACTGCCAGTCCAGGGCCAGGAGCCCGTGCGCGCCCACCGGTTCGCGGCTCGCCTGCTCGGTGAGCAGCTCGTGCACGCTCAGTCCGCGCTCGGCGGCCTCCTCCTGGAGCCGCCCCGGCACGAAGTGGGCCGTGAACCAGCCGAAGATGTCGCCCACCCCGGACTGCCCGGCCTCGTAGCCGTAGAGCCCGTCGATGATCCCGCCGTCCACCACGCCGCACATCCCGGGGACCTCGCGCAGGGTGTCGGAGCTCATCACGTGGCAGGTGGAGGTGCCCATGATCGCCACCATCTGACCCGGCGCGGTGGCCCGGGCGGCGGGGGCGCTCACGTGCGCGTCGACGTTGCCCACCGCCACGGCGATGCCGGCGGGAAGGCCCGTCCACTCCGCGGCCTGCGCGCTGAGCGTGCCCGCGGCGGTGCCGAGGGCCCCGATCGGGTGGTCGACCTTGTCCTGCGCGAAGTCGGCGAACCCGGGGTTGAGGGCGTCGAGGAACTCGCGGTCGGGGTACTCGCCGTCCTGCAGGATGCCCTTGTACCCGGCGGAGCACGCGTTGCGCACGTAGCTGCCCGTCAGCTGCCAGACGATCCAGTCGGCGGCCTCCACCCAGTGGTCCATCAGGTGGTACAGCTCGGGGTCCTCCTCGAGCAGCTGCAGTCCCTTGGCGAACTCCCACTCGCTCGAGATGAGACCGCCGTAGCGGGCCAGCCAGCGCTCTCCGCGCCGGGCCGCGAGATCGTTGATGCGGTCCGCCTGGCCCTGCGCGGCGTGGTGGCGCCACAGCTTCACGTAGGCGTGCGGGCGGCCCGCCAGGCCGGGCAGCTCGTTGAGGGGCGTGCCGTCAGCCCGGACGGGGACCATGGTACAGGCGGTGAAGTCGGTGCCCACGCCCACCACGGCGCTCGGGTCCACGCCGGCGGCGCGGACGGCGGCGGGCACCGCCTGCCGCAGGACGTCCACGTAGTCGGCGGGGACCTGGAGCGCCCACTCGGGCGGCAGGGCCTCCCCCGTGGCGGCGAGCACGGTGTCCATCACGCCGTGCGCGTACTCGTGCACCGCGGAGCCCATCTCGGCGCCGTCGTGCACCCGCACGACGACGGCCCGCCCCGACAGGGTGCCGTAGTCGACGCCGATGACGTACGTGGGATCTGGGCTGGGCTGGCTCACGGAGGACCTCGTTGTCGTTCGAGCCGCACGTTCCGGAAGGGGCGGCCTCCGGCCGGCCCGCCTCGAAATGTGAACGGTCACATCTGATGTTCGGGCCAACCTACCGCAGCGTGGAAGCACGTGTCCCACATCACTTGATAACAGTTTGGTAACAGCGTGACCGAGTGTCCATCAGCCCTGGTCGGAGGCGGGCGCGGCTGTGGACTCGCGGACCTCGAGCACGGGCTCCACGTCCCCCGGCCGGACCGGCTGCTCCCCCCGCAGCTCGGCGAGCAGCACGGCCATGCAGCGCCGGCCCAGCTCGGGGAAGTCCTGGCGCACCGTGGTCAGCGGAGGCAGGAAGTGGGCGGCCTCCGGGACGTCGTCGAAGCCCACCACGCTGACGTCCCCGGGCACGTTCAGCCCGGCCTCGGCGAACGCGTGGACGAGGCCGAGCGCGATGTGGTCGTTGCCGCAGAAGACCGCGCTGAGCCCCCGGTCCCCGCGCAGTCCGAGCCCCGCGCGGTAGCCGGAGTCCGCGGTCCACGCCCCGGCGGGGACCACCACGGGCTCGAACCCCCAGGCGGTCATCTCCTCGCGGTAGCCCTGGCGGCGGGCGTCCGTCTCGACCCACCCCTCGGGGCCGGGGACGTGGACCACGCGGTGGTGCCCCAGCTCCAGCAGGTGACGGGTGGCCAGCCGGGCCCCGGCCAGCTGGTCGACCGACATCCGGTGGTCCTCGCTGTGCAGGGAGTGCACGGTGACGAACGGGATCCGGATGGACAGCTGCTCGATCACCTCCAGCGTGCGCGACTGCGGCGCGAGGATCACCAGCCCCTCCACCGCGTGGCCGACCATCCGGTCCAGGGCGGACTCGATGGAGGCGCGGTCCGCGTGGTCGATGTGGGCGGTGTCCACGACGTAGCCGGCCTCGTCGGCCGCCGTCTCGACCGCCCGGAGGCTGGCCGACGGGCCGTACTCGGCGCCCGAGGAGACGAGGGCGCCGATGGTCCTCGACTCGCTCGTGACCAGGGCGCGGGCGGCCCGGTTGGGCCGGAAGCGCAGCTCCTCCATGGCCTGCAGCACCCGCTGCCGGGTCGAGTCGCGCAGCGCGGGGTGCCCGTTGATCACCCGGGAGACCGTCTGGTGGGAGACCCCGGCCGCGCGGGCCACGTCCCGGATGTTGGGGGCGCGCGGAGGCCGTGCAGAGTTCGCACCACCCTCGACGGTCATGGCCAGAACGGTACTGCACGGCACCGGACGGACCCAGTGGAGGGGTCCCCGGGAGGGACCTCCACCCCTCCGGTGCTTGCGCGGCGGACACGTCGCACCGCATGGTGGTCCCCGGCGCCCCCGGAACCCGGGCCGCCGTCCCCCGGGCCCCCGGGAGACCCTCCACCGATCGCGGAACGGGATTCTACGCATGGAGCAACGCACACTCGGCAGGACCGGACGGAAGGTCTCCACCGTGGGCCTGGGCACGTGGCAGCTGGGCGCGGACTGGGGGGACGTCGACCCCGCCGAGGCCACCGCCGTCCTGGAGGCCGCCGTGGAGTCGGGGGTCACGTTCTTCGACACCGCCGACGTCTACGGCGACGGCCGCAGCGAGCAGACCATCGGCGCGTTCCTGCGCGAGCGCCCCGACCTGGACATCACCGTGGCCACGAAGATGGGCCGCCGCGCGGACCAGGTCCCGGAGAACTACACCCTCGCGAACTTCCGGCAGTGGGTGGACCGCTCGCGCCGGAACCTGGGCACCGACACCCTCGACCTGGTCCAGCTGCACTGCCCGCCCACGCCGGTCTACAGCGACCAGGAGGTCTACGACGCCCTGGACACCCTGGTCCAGGAGGGAGCGATCCGCCACTACGGCGTCAGCGTGGAGCGCACCGACGAGGCGCTCGCGGCCATCGCCCGCGGGAGCACCGCCACCGTCCAGATCATCCTCAACGCCTTCCGGCTCAAGCCGCTGGACGCCGTGCTGCCGGCGGCGAAGGAGGCCGGGGTGGGGATCATCGCCCGGGTGCCCCTGGCCTCGGGGCTGCTGTCCGGGAAGTACACGCCGGACACCCGGTTCGCCGCCGACGACCACCGGAACTACAACCGCGGCGGCGAGGCCTTCGACGTCGGCGAGACGTTCTCCGGGGTGGACTTCCAGCGCGGCCTCGAGGCCGTCCGCGAGTTCGCCGGACTGCTGCCGGAGGGGGTGACCACGGCGCAGGCCGCGATCGCGTGGATCATCGCCCAGGACGGCGTCAGCACCGTGATCCCCGGGGCGCGCAGCGTGGAGCAGGTCCGCGGCAACGCCTCGGCGGCGGACACCGGGGACCTGGGCCGGGAGATCGACGCCGGGGTCCGCAGGATCTACGACGCGTACTTCCGGGCGGACATCCACCCCCGCTGGTGAGCCCCTCCGGCACCTCCCCGGAAGAGCCCGGGGAGGCGCCGGGGAGGTGCCGGACGACGCCGGGGCAGTGCCGAGCCGGCGCCGTCCCGGCGTCGTTCCGGGCGACGACCGGGGCAGCCGCCGCGACCGGGAAATGCGGTGCGGCTAGGAGATCTGCAGCCCCCCGTTGATGTCGTATGTCGCCGCGGTGATGAATCCGGCGTCCTGTCCCACGAGGAACGCGAGCAGGGCCGCCATGTCCCGCACGGTGCCCACACGCCCCACCAGGATGTCCTTGGACATGTCCGCCTTGCGCTCGTCGCTCAGCGTGCCGCCCATGATGTCGGTGTCCACGGGACCGGGGGCGATGCAGTTCACGGTGATCCCGTGCTCGCCCATCTCGCGCGCCACGGCCCGGGTGAAGCCGATGATCGCGGCCTTGGACGCGCTGTAGGCCACCTTGGAGTAGGTCCCGCCGCCGCGCTGGGCGGAGATCGAGGAGACGCTGACCACGCGGCCGAGCTTGCGCTCGATCATCCCGGCCAGCACGCGCTGGGTCATCATGAACGTGCCGGTCATGTTGATGGCGAAGACCCGGTCCCACGCCTCCCGGGTCTCCTGCATGAACTCCGTGGGCGAGCTGATGCCCGCGAGGTTGACGAGGGCCACGATCGGCGGGAGCTCCGCCTCGACCCGTGCGACGGACTCGTCCACGGAGGCCTGGTCGGACACGTCCGTGCGCAGCCCGAGGGCCTGCACCCCGTGCCGTCCGGCGATGTCCTGGGCGGCCTCCGCGGCGGCCTCGCCGTCGATGTCGAGGACGGCGACGTTCCAGCCCTGGCTCGCGAGCAGGTCGGCGGTGGCGCGGCCGATGCCGCGCGGGGAGGCGGCGCCGGTGAGCACGGCGGTGCGCTCGGCGGGGAAGGCGATGGTCTCGGTCATGTCAGTCGTCTCCTGTGCGGTGGGAAAAGGGTCCGGTTGCCGGGTCGGGACCGCCGGGTGCGGTCCCGCCGCCGATGTAGTGCTCGTAGTCGGCGTAGGTCTGGTCGATGTGGGCCTCCATGGCCTTGCGCGCCGTCTCGGGGTCGCGGGTGCCGATGGCCTCCAGGACGAGCCGGTGGTGCTCGATGGCGTGCCGCTGCACCTCGGGGAAGGCGGAGGTCGCCCGCCGCTCGGCGTAGAGCAGCTGGGAGAGCTGGGCCAGCAGGACGGGCACGAACGGATTACCTGAGGCCCGGAGCACCACGTCGTGGAAGGCCATGTCGGCGCGGGTGACCTCGTCCAGGTCCTGCGCCTCGTGCGCGCGCTCGAGGTCCCGGACCGCGGTCTCCATCGCGGCGAGGTCCTCCGGGGTGACGTGCACGGCGGCCAGCTCCGCGGAGCCGGTCTCCACCATGCGCCGCACCTCCAGCAGCCGCAGCGCCACCTGGTGGGAGGTCGCCCCCCGGGAGGCGGCCTTCAGGATCGCCTCGAGGCCGGTCCACGCGTCGGGGGGGTTGACGTAGGTCCCGAGGCCGCGCCGCACGTAGACGATGTTCTGCGCCTGGAGCGCCTTGAGGGCCTCGCGCACGGTGAGCCGGCTGACGTCGGACTCCCGGGCGATCTCCGCCTCGGGGGGCAGAGCCTCGTGCGCGCCCACCTCGCCCTCGAGGATGCGTTCGAGCAGGTCCTCGGCGACGGCCTCGACCAGCGACTTCCTAGCCATCGGCTCGCCGCCGCGCCGCGGCCCTCACGGGGGGAGCGGTGCGCACGTCGGGATCGGGGTTCACGGCGCGTACCTACCTCTTGTCAGACGTCATATGTGTGACTAGCCTCACATGGAGCGCCGCTCTCGTCAATTCCCGCGCCCGGGCAGCAGCCCGGCCGTCCCACGTCCCCGAGGAGCCGATCACCGTGGATCTGCAACTACTCCTGGCACTCGTGCTGGGCATCGCCACCATCATCGTCCTGGTGCTGCGCACGCGCCTGGACGCGTTCGTGGCACTGCTCATCGCCGCCCTCGTCACCGGTCTGGTCGCGGGCCAGCCGGTGCTCGACATCGTCTCGGCCATCACCACCGGCTTCGGCAACACCCTGGCCTCGATCGGCATCGTGATCGGCCTCGGCGTGGGCATCGGCAAGATCCTCGAGGTGTCGGGGGCCGCCAACGCGCTCGCCCTCGCCTTCCTCCGCGTCTTCGGCCACGGCCGCGAGCCATGGGCGATGGGCAGCGTGGGCGCCCTGGTCTCGATCCCCGTGTTCTGCGACTCCGGCTACGTGATCATGAACCCGCTCGCCCGGTCCATCGCCCGGGTGAAGCGCGCCGGCTACGTGACCCTCGCCCTGGCGCTGGGCTGCGGCATGACGCTCACCCACCACCTCGTGCCGCCCACCCCGGGCCCCCTGGCCGTGGCCGGCATCCTCGGCGCGGACATCGGAGCGATCATCCTCGTCGGCCTGGCCTTCACCGTGCTCCTGCTGCCCGTCGTGGTTTTCTACGCCAAGTGGATCGGCCCCCAGCTCGAGCCCAAGATCGAGGAGCACGTGCGCGAGGCCGTCTACGGCACCGTTGCCACGGCCGGCGTCGGGGGCAGCTCCCGTGTCGGGAGCACGGACCTGAAGGACGGCCCCCGGGACGGTCTCGACGACGAGGCGGCTCAGGCGCCCGCCGCGGAGCCGTCCCACGACCTCGGCGAGCCGCCGGCCGGCGCCGAGCCGCACCGGATCGGCGCGTTCGTCGGATCCCTGCCGCTGGTCATCCCGCTGCTGCTGATCATCCTCAACACGGTCACCGGCGCGATCGACCAGAACGCCCAGGGGGTCGTGGGCGGCGACGGGTACGAGCCCTCCGCCTGGGCGGTCCCGTTCGCCTTCATCGGCAACCCGGTGGTCGCGCTGATCATCGGCATGGTCCTGGCCCTCTACGTGCTCCTGCCCCGGTGGACGCCCCGGAACAAGGCGCACGGCTGGTTCGCCGAGGCCGCGGCCTCGGCCGGTCTGATCCTGCTCATCACGGGCGCCGGCGGCGCGCTCGGCCAGGTGCTCCGCAGCTCCGGCGTGGGCGACGCCCTGGCCGAGGCCATCGCCTCCACCCCGCTGCCCGCGTTCCTCGTGCCGTTCCTCATCGCCACCCTCGTGCGCATCGCCCAGGGCTCCGGCACGGTGGCCATGATCACCGCGGCCTCCGTCTCGGCGCCGCTGGTGACCACCCTGGGCATCGACCCCGTCGTCGCCGCCGTGGCCTGCACGGCGGGCTCCATGGTGTTCAGCTACTTCAACGACTCCTACTTCTGGGTGGTCACCCGCTTCACCGGGCTGGAGGGCACGGACGCGCTGAAGGGCTGGTCCGGGATCACCACCGCCGTCTGGGCCGGGTCCATCCCGCTGCTGTTCGTCCTCAACCTCATCCTGGGCTGACCGCGGCAGGACGACGACAGGTCTCCGGCAGGACCGGACAGCACCGGTCGGGACGGGGCGGCGTGCCGGGGCACGCCGCCCCGTCTACGCTGTCCGGAGATCCTCCCTCCCGCGTCCTGAAAGGGTGTGCCGTGCTCACCAACGCGTCATCGGCCACGGGCCGGCGGGCCCGCCTCGGCTTCGGCTTCCTCGGCGTGGTGCTGATCGCGGTCAACCTGCGGGTCGGCTTCGTGACCGTGGGGCCGCTGCTCGAGGAGATCAGCCGCGACCTCGGCATCTCGGCGGGCCAGGCCGGGCTGCTGACCGGGCTGCCGCTGGCCATGTTCGCCCTGTTCTCCCCCGTGGCCCCGGCGGTGGCCGCCCGGACGGGCCTGGACCGGGCCCTGTGGCTGTCGCTGCTGCTGCTCGCGGCCGGGATCGCCGGCCGTTCCGCCCCGGTCGAGGGCGCCGTGTGGGTGGGCACGGCGGTGATCGGCATCGGCATCGCGTTCCTCAACGTGCTGCTGCCCTCGCTGGTGAAGCGGGAGTTCCCGCTGCGCGTGAGCCAGGTGACCGGCGTGTACACGTCGATCCAGGGCGCGGTGGCCGCGGCCGGCTCGGCGCTGGTGGTCCCGATCGCCCACGCCGGGCCGGCGGGCTGGCGCCTGGCCCTGGCGGTGTGGGCGGTGCCGGCCGTCGTGGCGCTGGTGGTGCTCTCGCCCGCGCTGCGGACCGGGAGCTCCGGGCCGGCGGTCCCCGCGGCGGAACCGGGCCCCTACCGGTCCCCGTGGCGGTCGGCGCTGGGCTGGCAGGTCACCCTGTTCATGGGCCTGCAGTCGGTGGCGTTCTACGTGCTCATGGCGTGGCTGCCGAGCATCGAGCGCAGCCACGGCGTCTCGGCGACCGCCGCGGGCACGCACATGGCGCTGTTCCTGCTGATCGGGATGGGCGCCAGCCTGGGCACCGGGGCGCTCATGCACCGGCTGGGCGACCAGCGGCCCGTGGCCTTCGCGGGCAGTGCTCTGGCCCTGGCCACCTTCGCGGGGCTGGCCGCCGCGCCGGAGCTGACGCTGCTGTGGATCGTGCTCGGGTCGATCGGCTGCGGCAGCCTCATCGTCGTCGCGCTGTCCCTGTTCAGCCTCCGGTCCACCGACCACCGCCAGGCGGCGGCCCTGTCCGGGATGGCCCAGTCCGTGGGCTACGCGCTGGCCGCGATCGCCCCCGCCGTCTTCGGCGCCCTCTACGACGCCGGAGGCCGGTGGGAGCCGCCCCTGCTGCTCATGGCGGGTCTCATGGCGGTGCTGTGCGTCGTGGCCCTCTTCGCCGGCCGCGACCGCGTCATCGGGCCGGGCCGCTGAGCGGTCCGCGCCGCCCGTCACGGCGGAACGCCGCCCGGCCGCGACGGCCGGGCGGCGTTCCGGTGGGGACTGCCGGGCGCCCGAGGGGCGCCGGAGCGGATCAGACCATGCGGCGCGGGGCGAACCACTCCTTGACCGGGGCCTTGAACGCGGTGACCAGCCACAGGACGTTCACCACGACCAGCACCAGCCCGAGGATCAGCAGGACGATCCCCAGCCCGCCGTAGGCCATCGCGCCGAGGAGGCCGATCAGGGTCCCGACCACGCTGAGGATGGACAGGACGATGCCCAGGACGCGGGCCCAGTTCTTGCCCTTCTTCAGAAAGACGTAGACGAGGGCGTACAGGCCCAGGGCGATCACCAGCATCACGATGCCGGTGATCTGCCCGATGCCCGAGGCCTGGTCGGCTGCCGCGATCTGGTCGGCGGACAGGCCCATCTCCCGGTACATCTCAGTGGTGTCCGCGGTGGTCGCGGCGATGATCCCCACGATGTCGTTGAGGAGGTAGACGGCCGCGGAGACGAGGGTCAGGGTCAGGAGCCGCTTGACCTCGGGGGGCGCGGCGCCGGGGTGCCCGCCCTGGTGGGCTCCGTACTGGTCGCCGCCGGCCTGGTACTGCGGCGGGCCGCCGCGGGCGCCCTCGGGCTGCTGGGGATAGGGGTTGCTCATGAGGATCTCCTTCGGTGGAACGGCAACGGCACAGGATGCGCCCTCCCATCCTCCCCCGCGGTGTGCGATCGCACCTCCGTCTTCAGGACGAGGCGTGTCCCCCGCCCCGGGCCCTGCGCCCTGGGGCCCGCGAGATCGCAGGTGTCGGCGACAGCGGCGCCCCCGGTCGCCGGCAGCTGCCATCTCGCGGGAGAAGGGAGGGGTCAGGTGGCGAGGGTCGCGTAGACCACGTAGTTGTCGTCGAACAGGCCGGTGGCGGGGTCGTAGCCGTCGCACGTGATCAGGCGCAGCTCCGCCCCGGCCGTGTTGCCGTAGACGGCCCGTGTGGGAAAGGCGTTCTTGGCGTGCTGCTCCCCGCGGTCGACGACGAACACCGCCGTGCTGCCGTCCGCCCGCGTGATCTCCACGGTGTCGCCGGGGGCCAGCCCGCGCAGCCCCGCGAAGACACCGGGCCCGCCGTCGGTCGCGTTGACGTGGCCGAGCAGGACGGCCGGCCCCCGCTCCCCCGGCGTGGGCGAGGACGTGTACCAGGAGGCCGGGGCCCCGGGACCGGTCGGCGGCACCTCCAGCGAGCCGTCCGGGCGCAGGCCCAGGTGCAGCAGCTCGGACGAGGCCCCCACCGCGGGGATCCGCACCGCCACGGGCGCGGACCCCGGCAGCACCGGCGGCAGCGCCTCGGGCGCCGGGGCGGCGGACGGTGCGG
>NZ_PDDL01000031.1:0-35787 GCF_020833785.1 Kocuria sp. CCUG 69068 | reverse complement strand
CGCCGGCCGGCCGGCGTCCGGTCCTCGCCGTCCTCGCCGCCGCGGGGCGGCGCGAACGGCGGCTCGTGCTCGAGCCACGGTCCCAGCACACAGCCGACCGCCGCCCCGACGGCCACCTCGGCGCCGCACAGCAGCAGCACGGCGGGACCGTCCGGTCCCACGTCCGTGAGCCGCCCGAGCCCCAGCGAGCCGTGCGCGAGCCAGCTCAGGAGCATCACCAGCACGCCGGCGACGGCGCCCACGAAGACCCCGGTCAGCAGCGTCGAGAGCGGGTACGTGATCCAGCGCGCGGGCAGCCGCAGCGCCATCCAGTCGTCCAGGTGGTTCTCCCCCTCGCGCAGGAACCACCAGCCGGCGAGGACGCCGGCCAGGACCGGCAGCACGACCACCACGAGCGCCCAGGCCGGGAGCTCGGCGGGCGGCAGCGCGGCGAGCGCCGGGAGCAGCGGCACGGGCCCGGCCTCGGTGCCCAGCGGAGAGGCGTGCGTGCCGGAGCCGAGCTCGAAGCCCGCGCCCGTGGCCCAGGCCAGGGCGTAGACCGCGAGGTTGGGCAGGTAGCCGAGCTGGAGTCCCGTCAGCGCGGTGTCCCCCGGCACGCCGGTGCCCAGCCGCTGGTAGACGCCCACCACGTCGTTCCAGTTCCAGAACAGGGCGGCGGCCAGCAGGGCGGCCCCGGCCCCGACCCCGGCCACGGCCGCGACGAAGCCGGCGCGCAGCACCGCCCACACGTAGGACCCGGCCCAGCGGGAGTACTGGCTCGTGCGCTCGACCCACGCGGCGGCGTTGACGCCGATCAGTCCCGGCAGCGACCGGGAGGCCCGGTACGCGCCCACGAAGCCGCCCAGGGCCACGGGGACGAGCGGGAAGACGGCGGCCGCGGCCGGGCTCGCCGAGACCTCCCCTCCGCTGAAGAGCAGCGCGGCGGCGGCGCCGAACGCGGAGTAGGCGGCCAGTCCGCTGAGGTACGGCTGCCAGAACTGGCCCTCCCAGCAGGCGCGGGCCAGCCGTCTCCCGGCGTGCCAGGAGAGGGCGAACGGCACCAGGGTGAGCCCGAGCGGGACGAGGTTGAGCGTCCCGGTGGTCGCGGGCAGCCCTGCGCCCGGGTCCAGGGCCACCTGGAGCGGGGTGAGGTGGGCGAGCAGCCACACGTGACCGGAGAGCACGAACCCGCCGGTCAGGCCGAGGGTGTCGAAGCCGTCGGCGAGCCACACCATGAGGACGGTCAGCAGGACCAGCAGGTAGGACACCACGGCCACGGAGCCGAGTTCCAGCACGCCCTGCAGCCACAGCGGCATGGGCACACCCCGGCGGTCCGGGCGTGCAGCGGGGGAGGACAGGCCTTGGGAGTTCATCACCGACCATCCTCCCACGCCCGGGCGGCACCCCGGCCGAGGCTTCACGGCGCCTTCACCGGCGGGCCACGCCCCGCTCGCCGTCCGGTCGCCCGGCCCCGGCAGGCTCGGGAGCATGAGAGTCGCCGTGGTCGCCGAGCAGTTCCTCCCCCACCTCAACGGAGTCACCCACTCGGTGCTGCGGGTCGTCGAGCAGCTGGTCGCCGGCGGGCACGACGTCGTGGTCGTGGCGCCCTCCTACGAACCCGCGCCGCTCGGGCGCCCGGCGGAGCAGGTCGTCGAGGACCTCGACGGGGTGCCGGTGCACCGGCTGCCCGCCGTTCCGCTCACCGGCTACCCCGCCGTGCGGGTGGCCGGCGGGACCGTGGCCCGGGTGCGGCGGCAGCTGGAGCGCTTCCGGCCTGACGTGGTCCACGTGGCCTCCCCGTTCGTGCTGGGCCGCCGGGCGATCCTGGCGGCCCAGCAGCTCGGGGTGCCGTGCGTGGCGGTCTACCAGACCGACGTGCCCGGCTACGCGGCCAAGTACGGGGCCCCGTTCCTCGAGCAGCTCCTGTGGGGGCACGTGCGCTCCATGCACAACCTCGCCACGCTCACGCTCGCGCCGTCCACCGCGGCGGTCCGGCAGCTCACCGAGCACGGCGTCCAGGACGTGCACCTGTGGCGGCGCGGGGTGGACACCACCCGCTTCTCCCCCCGGCACCGCGACGAGCGGTGGCGGGAGGAGGTCGGCGGCGGCCGGCGGATCGTCGGCTACGTGGGCCGGATCGCCCCGGAGAAGCAGGTCGAGGACCTCTCCGCGGTCGCGGACCTGCCCGGCACCCGCCTGGTGGTCGTGGGCTCGGGCCCGGAGGAGGACGCCCTGCGCCGCCGGCTCCCGCAGGCCCACTTCACCGGGCGCCGCAGCGGTGCCGACCTGGCGCGCATCATGGCGTCCTTCGACGTGTTCGTCCACCCCGGCGAGTTCGAGACGTTCTGCCAGACGATCCAGGAGGCCATGGCCTCGGGGGTGCCGGTGGTCGCGACCGGCCGGGGCGGTCCCCTCGACCTCGTGGACCGGTCCCGCACCGGCTGGCTCTATCCCCCGGGCGACCTCGGGGCGCTGCGCGGGTACGTGGCGGATCTCCTGGGCGACGAGGCGAAGCGGGCCGCGTTCGGCGTCGCGGCGCACGCGGCGGTCCAGGGCCGGACGTGGGACGTGCTGGTCGGGCAGCTGCTCGAGCACTACGAGCGCGCCGTGGCGCTCTCGGCGCAGGGGCAGGGGCGCAGCCGCCGGCACCGCCGGGCCGTCTGAGGGCTACCGGCGGGCGGGGGACGCGTCCAGCACGGGCGCCCCGGTGCCGGCGTACCGCCCCGGCTCCGCGGTCAGCACGGTCAGCCCGTGGACCAGGGCCGTGGCCGCGGTGAGCCCGGCGAGCGGATCGGCCGCCCCCGTCGCGGCCAGCGCTCCCCACGCCCGGGCCACGGCGGCGTCCGCGGGGAGGACCCGGCCCGGGAAGCGCAGCTCGAGCTGCTCCGCCCACAGCGTCTCGTCGGGCCGCTCGGCGAGCAGCTCCCCGAGCACCGTGGCGGGCAGGAACAGCCGCCGGTGTCCGTGCCGGCGCAGGACCTCGGCCAGCTCGGGGCAGCGCTCCGGGGTGCGCACCCCCAGCAGCACGGAACGGTCCAGGAGGAGGTCCACGGCGGCGGGCCTCAGGCCGCGGCGGCGAGCTCCCCGCGGGCCGGAGCCAGCAGGAAGTCCACGAACTCGGTGCGGACCTGCACCACGCGGGCGTAGTCCTCGACGCTCATGGCGGAGACGCTGATCGCCGGGACGCTCGGCGCGGGGTCGCGGCGGGTCCCGTCCCCGGTGGCCGGGACGGCGTGGGAGGGCTGGGGGAACGCGCCCGTGCGGGCGGCGGAGTTGCGGGGGTCGGACATGACCGGGATCCTTCGTGCGCTCTTGCTCGCACCGGGTACCGCTGCTGCGGCGATGCGAGCCGCTTCGTCATCCGAACCACCCGTGAACATGGGGTTGGTGCCCGGTCAAGTCGGAGCTTGCCGACCGGGTCTCTTGAAGCTCTCCCCATTGAACCACATCGGCCGAACCGTGTCCGCGTGCGGCGACCCGGCCGGATCCGGTGCCCCCTCCTGTGCACAGGCCTTCCCCGGGGTGTCACCGCCCGGACATCTCGACGACACATCGTTGCGCTGGAATGGGTCCCGTAGTACCGGGGACGGCGCAGGCGACGGCCCCGCGCATTACGTTTCAGTGACACAACTCACGACTCGCTTGTCGAGGTGTCGGTGCCGCGGGGTAGCCTGAACCTGCTTCTCGAGATGCGGCGTCCACGCCCTCGGCCGGAGATCGACGATCCCCGGCGGAACCGTGGAGGGGCTCCGACCCGCTGCGCGCCAACCCGATGTTCCCGGGTGGATCGGATGACGAAGCGGCGGGCAACGCCATCGGATGCCTGCAAGAACGTCAGGAGAAAACATGACCATGTCCGAAGAAAGAACAGCCATCACCACCGACCAGCGCGAGGAGTGGATCGACGTGACCGTCACCGCCCTCCCCGATCTCCACCTCGTCCGTCTCACGTCGACCGACGGGGACGTGCAGGAGTACCTGAGCCCCGAGGCCGACGACCTGGCCGCCGCGGCGGAGCACACGGAGGGTACGGCGCAATGGTGCGCCAAGTACCGCCAGCTCCTCGTTCCCGGAGCCCTCGCGGCGACCGGACGGCACCCGTTCTTCAAGCTCCACCCCTCGTCCCTCCCGCTGTCGGCATAGCCGGCGGACAGGAGCGCACGGAGGCCGCAGCCCGTCGGGCTGCGGCCTCCGTCGTGCGGGAGGACGGTGACGTCCGGAGCGCCGGTGGGACCCGCGGGGTGCTCACTCGAGGCCGTAGTCCCCCGCCGAGCCCCAGCCGCCGCCGGCCTCGTCGGCGGAGCCGTCGAATCCCCACTCGGAGGCCTCGACCTCGAACGGCACGGAGACGTCCAGCTCGGCGTCGGAGACCCGGTTCACCACGAAGGGGTCCTCCGGCTCCTCCGCGGCGGGGAGCGGATCGGGAACGGTCACGGCGCTTCCTCCCGGTGCTGCTCGGCGGGTACGACGACAGAACCGCCGCCGGGCGCAGCCCGACGACGGTTCTGGAGGATCAACGGGCCGGAGCCCGCGGAAGATCCTTAGGAGATGACGTTGATGTTCGCAGCCTGGGGGCCCTTGGGGCCGTCCTGGGTCTCGAACTCGACGCGGTCGTTCTCGTTCAGCGAGCGGAAGCCGTTCGAGTTGATCGCGGAGAAGTGGGCGAAGACGTCCTTGGAGCCGTCCTCGGGGGTGATGAAGCCGAAGCCCTTGTCAGCGTTGAACCACTTGACGATACCGGTAGTCATGGGAGACCTGATCCTTCATGAGATGAACGTTTCCCGACGTTCGAGAAACAAAACAGTTGTGATGCATGGAAAACGTCTTCTCAGAAAAACTGCTGCACCCGAGTGGGCCGAACTGCTTGAAAGACAAAAACGAACCTCAACAACTGCGGACTACTCTACACGAGATCCGGCGCCGCACCACCCGGGACGGGGCGCCGGACCCGGCCCGGCACCGGGGACCGCTCAGACCGGCGGGGCGCCGAGCTCGATGAGGAGCACTCCGCCGGCGATGAGGGCCACCCCGGCCGCCGTCACCCAGGTGAACGGCTCGCGGAACAGGACCCGGCCGGCCAGTGCCGTCAGCGCCACGCCGGAGGCCGACCAGATGCCGTAGGCGACGCCCAGCGCCATGCCCTCGGCCAGGACGAGGCTCAGGCAGGTGAACGCCACCAGGTAGCCGACGGCCACGGCGGCGTACCAGCGGCGGCGGCCCCGGGCGGCCATCCGCAGGGACAGGGTTCCGGCGACCTCGGTGAGGATCGAGACACTGAGGAAGAGCCAGGCCATCAGGCCGCCTCCTCGGTCTCGGGGGCGGGGCGGCGGGAGCCGAGCTCCACGCAGAGCACGCCGGCCACGACCAGCACGATCCCGGCCAGCACGGCCGGGCTCAGCCGCTCACCGTAGACCACGGCCGCCGCCAGAGCGGTGAGCATCACCCCGAGGGCGGCCCACACGCCGTAGGCGACCCCCACCGGCATGCCGCGGCGCAGCACGGCCGCCAGGAGGGTGAACGCGGCGAGGTAGCCGGCGACGACGAGCGCGTACCAGGCGGGCTCGTCCAGAGCCGCCTTCAGCGACAGTGTGGCCGCCACCTCGGCGAGCACGGCGGCGAGCAGCAGCAGCCGGCGCAGCACGGCTCAGCCCTCCAGGAGCTCGTCGGCGACCGCCCTGACCCGGGCCCGTTCCTGCGGGTCGGGGGCGAAGACGCCCGCGGCGTCGGCGAACCACACGCCGTCGGCGAGCAGCCGCACGGCCAGCAGCCGGCTCCGGCGCTCGGCGGGCAGGTCCGCGGGCAGGTGCACCCACGGCTCCACCCGCGCGACCCAGCGCTCCTTGAGCGTGGCGCGCAGCCGCTGGTCGGTGAGCATCACGAGGTCGGTCTCGTCGACCTCCCCGGACAGGCACCAGTCGAGGTAGGCGCGCAGCCGTTCCGCCGCGGGCACCTGCTCCGGGGGGCCGGGCAGGCGGCGGGCCATCTGCGCGTCCCAGCCGTCCATCACCCGGTCCACCAGGGCGAGCATCAGCGCCTCCTTGGTGGGGAAGTGGTACATCACCCCGGGCTTGGTCAGACCCGCCTGCCGCGCGGCCGACGCCAGGGAGACCGTGCCGCCGCCCCGGATCAGCTCGAGGGCGCCGTCGAGGATGCGCTCGCGGGAGGAGGTGCTCATGAGAAAGAACTTTACCAACCGGAAGGGTGGTGACACGATGTTGAGCATCCCCGGGGCGCGGGTTTCGGCCGCCGCACCGGTCCGCGGGCACGACGACGTCCCGCCCCTGCCCGGTCCGCGCTGGACCCGGCAGGTGCTCCCCGACCCGGATCACCACTTCCAGGAGGACTCGTCCCATGACTTCCGCCCTGCACCAGTCACCGCCCGAGAGCGGCACCCCACCCGCCGGGCGCTCCCGGCCGGCCGTGAACCGGACGGTCTTCGCCGGCTCGGGCATCACCATCGTCCTGTTCTCCCTGTGGGCGATCCTCGCCCCCGACCAGGCCTCCGCGGTGATCAGCGCCGTGGTCGGCTGGATCGCGACCAACATGGGCTGGTTCTACGTCCTCACCGCCACGGTGGTGACGGTCTTCGTCCTGGTCGTGGCGTTCTCCCGCGAGGGGACCATCAAGATGGGCCCCGACCACTCGAAGCCGCAGTACAACCTGTTCACCTGGACCGCGATGCTCTTCGCCGCCGGCATCGGCATCGACCTGCTGTTCTTCTCCGTGGCCGAGCCCGTCACCCAGTACTACGGCCCGCCCGCCGGGGAGGGCGGGACGGCCGAGGCCACCCGCATGGCCGTGGTGTGGACGCTGTTCCACTACGGCGTCACGGGCTGGGCGATGTACGCGCTGATGGGCATGGCCTTCGGCTACTTCGCCTACCGGTGGAACATGCCCCTGAGCATCCGTTCGGCCCTCTACCCGCTGATCGGCAAGCGGGTGCAGGGGCGCACGGGGGACGTCGTGGACATCGCGGCGCTGCTCGGCACGATCTTCGGCGTGGCCACCTCGCTGGGCATCGGCGTGGTGCAGCTCAACTACGGCCTCTACCTGCTCTTCGGGATCGAGGAGGGGACCGCGGCGCAGATCGGGCTGATCGTCGTGGCCGTGGTGATGGCCACCGCCTCGTGCGTCTCGGGCGTGGACAAGGGCATCCGCAGGCTCTCCGAGCTCAACGTGCTCATGGCCGTGGCGCTGATCGTCTGGGTGCTCGTGGCCGGCCGGACCTCGTTCCTGCTCGACGCCACGGTGCAGAACCTCGGCGACTACGTCTCCTCGCTGCCGGGGATGACCATGGAGACGTTCGCCTACACCGGTGCGGCGGAGTGGATGGCGGGGTGGACCCTCTTCTTCTGGGCCTGGTGGATCGCCTGGGCGCCGTTCGTCGGCCTGTTCCTGGCGCGGATCTCCCGGGGCCGCACCCTGCGCGAGTTCGTGATCGCGACCCTGACCGTGCCGTTCCTGTTCATCCTCATCCTGGTCTCGGTCTTCGGCAACAGCGCCCTGGCGATCGTCACGGGCGGCGACGACGCCTTCGGCCAGGCCGCCATGAACACCCCCGAGCGGGCGTTCTACTCGCTGCTCGAGCAGTACCCGGGCGCGCCGGTGCTCATCGCGCTCGCCTCGCTGGCCGGGCTGCTGTTCTACGTCACGAGCGCCGACTCGGGCGCGCTCGTGATGTCGACGTTCACCTCGACGATCCAGGACCCCACCCAGGACGGGCCCAAGTGGCTGCGCATCTTCTGGGCCGCCGCCACCGGGCTGCTGACCCTGGCGATGCTGCTGGTGGGCGGGGTGCCGACCCTGCAGGCCGCCACGCTGATCATCGGCCTGCCCTTCTCGATCGTGATGTACCTGGTCATGATCGGGTTCTGGAAGGCCCTGCGCGCCGAGCGCTCCCAGCGCGAGGGGCGCAGCTCCACCCGCCGCTCCGCGGCCGCGTCCCGCATCCCCGGCCCGGACAGCCACTGGCGCCGGCGGCTCTCCCGGACCGGCTCGTTCCCGGGCCCGAAGGCCGTGCGCCGCTACGAGGACGAGGCGCTCGTCCCCGCCCTCGCGGAGGTCGTCGAGGAGTTCCGGGCCCAGGGCCTCGACGCCGAGCTCACCAGCTCGGTGGTCGGCTACCAGGACCTGTCCGAGCACACGCTGACCGTGCGGATGGGCGAGGACCGGGACTTCTGCTACCAGATCTATCCGGTGGCCACACCCGTGCCGGCCTTCGGCGGGTTCCGCACCAACCCGGACTCCGACCTGTACTACCGCCTGGAGGTCTTCAACGAGACCGGCTCCCAGGGCACGGACGTCATGGACTGGAGCCACGAGCAGGTCATCAACGACGTCCTCGACAGCTGGGAGGCGCACCTGGCCTTCCTGAGCATCCACGACGGGCCGTCCGTCATCCAGGACGGCGAGCAGGGCCACCCCGACTGGTCCACCGACATCCACGACGTGCCGACGGGGCAGATCCCCGCGGCGAAGGAGGCACACCCGTGAGCAGCACCTTGTTCATCGACGGCCAGTGGCAGGCCGCCGCCGAGGGCGGCACCCGCACCATCGTCTGCCCCGCCGACGGCGCCGAGGTCGGCACCGTCGCCGAGGCGACCGCGCAGGACACCGAGCGCGCGATCGCCGCGGCCCGCCGCGCCTTCGACGACGGCCGCTGGTCGTCCGTGCCTGCCCCGGAGCGCGGGGACCTGCTGCTGCGGGTCGCGGCCCGGCTGCGCGAGCGCAAGGACGAGTTCGCCCGCGCCGAGTCCCTCGACACCGGCAAGCGGCTGGTCGAGTCCGAGATCGACATGGACGACATCGCCGCGTGCTTCACGTACTTCGGCAAGGCCGCCGCGGAGCAGGCCGGGCGCGTCGTCGACGCCGGGGACCCCACCGTGGTCTCGAAGGTCGTCACCGAGCCCGTGGGCGTGTGCGGGATGATCACGCCCTGGAACTACCCGCTGCTCCAGGCCGCGTGGAAGATCGCCCCGGCGATCGCCGCCGGGTGCACCTTCGTGCTCAAGCCCGCCGAGCTCACCCCGCACACGGCGATCCTGATGATGCAGGTCCTCCAGGAGGTCGGCCTGCCCGACGGCGTGGCCAACCTCGTGCTGGGCGCCGGCGCCGAGGCGGGCGCGCCGCTGTCCTCCTCCCCCGACGTGGACCTCGTCTCCTTCACCGGCGGCGTGCTGACCGGCCGGCGGATCGCGGCCGCCGCCGCGCCCACCGTGAAGAAGGTCGCCCTGGAGCTCGGCGGCAAGAACCCCAACGTGGTCTTCGCGGACGCCGACTTCGACGCCGCCGTGGACAACGCCCTCAACGCCGCGTTCGTGCACTCCGGGCAGGTCTGCTCGGCCGGGGCTCGCCTGGTGGTCGAGGAGCCGATCGCCGAGCGCTTCGTCGACGAGCTCGTCCGCCGGGCCGAGCGGATCCGCCTCGGCGGCCCCTTCGACGAGCAGGCCGAGACCGGCCCCCTCATCTCGGCGGCCCAGCGCGAGAAGGTGCACGCGTACGTGGAGCGCGCCCGCGAGCAGGGGGCGCGCGTCCGCACCGGCGGCGAGCACTCCACCGGGACGTCCGCCGACGGGTCGCTGGACCTCGGACAGGGCTTCTTCTACCCGCCCACCGTGATCGACCGCTGCACCCGCGAGATGGACTGCGTGCACGACGAGGCCTTCGGCCCCACCGTCACGGTCGAGACCTTCCGCACCGAGGACGAGGCCGTCGAGATCGGCAACGACACGATCTACGGCCTCGCCGGGGCCGTGTGGACCGCGGACGCCGGCCGCGCCCACCGCGTGGCGGGCCGGCTGCGCCACGGCACGATCTGGATCAACGACTTCCACCCCTACCTGCCGCAGGCGGAGTGGGGCGGGATGAAGCAGTCGGGCGTCGGGCGCGAGCTCGGCCCCACCGGCCTGGGCGAGTACCAGGAGCTCAAGCACGTCTACCAGAACACGGCCCCCGCCGTGACCGGCTGGTTCGCCGCACCCTGACCCGTGCCCGCCCGGCGTCGTCGTCGCCCGCACGACGACGACGCCGGCGCGCCCCTAGAACTGCCACGCCCCGAAAACTTCCCGAGACCTTCCCAAGGAGAGACATGACCACGCCCAGCACCACCCCAGCGCCCGAGACCCCGCAGGAGTTCGACTACCTGGTGGTCGGCGGCGGCTCCGCCGGCGCCGTCGTCGCCGCCCGCCTGTCCGAGGACCCGTCCGTGAGCGTCGGGCTGATCGAGGCCGGACCGCACGACCGGGGCATCGACGAGGTGCTGACCCTCAGCCGGTGGATGGAGCTGCTGGAGTCCGGCTACGACTGGGACTACCCCGTCGAGGAGCAGGAGAACGGCAACTCGCACATGCGCATGGCCCGCGCCAAGGTGCTGGGCGGCTGCTCGTCGCACAACTCGTGCATCGCGTTCTGGGCCCCGGCCGAGGACCTGGACGAGTGGGAGGAGGTCCACGGCGCCGAGGGCTGGAACGCCGAGACCGCCTTCCGGCTCTACCAGAAGCTCGAGACCAACGACGACGAGGGCGCCCACCACGGCCACGACGGGCCCGTGCGCCTGATGCAGATCCCGGACGACGACCCGTGCGGCGTCGCCCTGCTCGAGGCCTGCGAGCAGGCGGGGATCCCGCGCACCACCTTCAACACCGGCAAGACCGTGGTCAACGGCGCGAACTTCTTCCAGGTCAACCGCCGCGCCGACGGCACCCGGGCGTCCTCGTCCGTGTCCTACCTGCACCCGGCCGCCGACCGGGACAACCTCACGGTCCTGCACTCGACCCAGGCCAAGCGCGTGGTCGTCGAGGACGGCCGGGCGACCGGCGTCGAGGTGGTCGACAACGCCTTCGGCACCTCCCGGACCGTGCGCGCCCGCCGCGAGGTGGTCGTCTCCGCCGGCGCCATCGACACCCCCAAGCTGCTGATGCTCTCCGGGATCGGACCCGCCGAGCACCTGCGCGAGGTCGGCGTGGACGTGCTCGTGGACGCCCCCGGCGTCGGCGAGCACCTGCAGGACCACCCCGAGGGCGTGCTCCAGTGGGAGGCCCGCCGGCCCATGGTCACCGAGTCCACCCAGTGGTGGGAGGCCGGGATCTTCACCCAGGTGGACCCGGACACCGACCGGCCGGACCTGATGATGCACTACGGCTCGGTCAACTTCGACCTGCACACCTACCGGCAGGGCTACCCCACCTCGGACAACGCCTTCTGCCTCACCCCGAACGTCACCCACGCGCGCTCCCGCGGCACGGTGCGGCTGCGCTCGCGGGACTTCCGGGACAAGCCCCGGGTCGACCCCCGCTACTTCACCGACCCCGAGGGCTACGACCTGCGCATCATGACCGCCGGGATCCGCAGGGCCCGGGAGATCGTCGCCCAGTCGGCGCTGGCCGAGTGGGCCGGTGCGGAGCTGTTCCCGGGCCCGGACGTGCAGACCGACGAGGAGATCGCCGACTACGTCCGGCGCACCCACAACACCGTCTACCACCCGGCCGGGTCCTGCCGGATGGGACCGGCCGACGACCCGATGTCCCCGCTCGACCCGCAGCTGCGGGTCAAGGGGGTGGCGGGCCTGCGCGTGGCCGACGCCTCGGTGATGCCGGAGCTGACCACGGTGAACCCCAACATCACCGTCTACATGATCGGGGAGCGCGCGGCGGAGCTGATCGCCGCGGACGCCTGAGCGCGTCCCGCGCAGCACCCCCGCCGCCGGACCGGGCGCGGACGGGCCCCGGGTCGCACACCGACCCGGGGCCCGTCCGTCCCGGCCGCCCACTCAGCTCAGCTCATGAGCTTGTCCACCAGGGCCTGGGCGAACTCGGGCGTGACGTCCCCGTAGTTGAGCGAGAAGTCCTCGTCCACCTTGGCGGGCAGCAGCCCGGAGCACAGGACGGCGGCGCGGGCGTACAGCCCGGCCAGCTCCGCGCCGATGGGCACGGACAGCAGCTCCAGCTCGGGGTCGTAGGAGACGATCGGCACCCCCGCCTGCCGGGCCGCGAAGTGCTTGCCGATGCCCGAGGCCACGAACCGGGCGTGGCCGGACTCGACGTCGGCCGGGGTGCGGAACGCGTACCGGGTCCGGTGGTGGTGGTTGATCCGGTACAGCCCCGGGCGGTTCCGGTCCTCGGTGAGCTCCCACGTGGCGTCCTCGGGGACGAAGCGCTCGGCCACCCCGTTGTACTGCATCTCCGCGCGCCGCAGCTGCTCCTCGACCTCGGACAGCGGGGGCAGGGTCTCCAGCATCGCGGGCCCGGCGTCGAAGACGACGTCGCACAGCCCCACCGGCAGCGCCTCCTGCAGCGTCCCGAGGTCCACGTCCTGCAGCAGGGTGGTCCCGTGGTCCTCCGGGGAGAGCACCACCACGGACGCCTCCTGGGCCGCGGCCGCCTCCGCGACCACGGCCTCCTTCTCCGGGGTCCAGCCGCCCGCGAGCAGCACGGAGCCGTCCACGAGCTGGGTGAGGGAGGGCCCGCAGACCTGCCAGCGCCGCACGGTCCAGTGCTCGTCGCGGACCACCTCGAGGAAGCCGAGGGCCTGCAGGTGGCCCACGAACCACTCCTCGAACCGCTCGGAGTCCTCGAGCTGGCGGGCCACGATGGACAGGCTCGAGCGCTTCCCGCCGCCCAGGAACGTGAGGGCGTCCCGGAACGGCGCCCAGGACGTCGGGTACTCCCCCTCGTCCGGGCCGATGAAGCGCAGCGCCTCCACGGAGCCGGTGGAGGTGAGCGCGGAGGGCTTCGTGAGCCGGCCCGGATAGCGCTTCTGCAGCCCGCACTGGGCGCACTGCCCGAAGATCCACGGCGCCTTCGCCTTGGGCTCCATGGCCGGCAGCACGATGCGGTGCCGGCCGGTGGCCAGGCAGGAGCGCCCCTCCGGCTCGGGCAGCGCGTTGGTGCGCTCGAGCAGCAGCTGCCCCTCCGAGGAGTGCCAGCCCGGGGCGCCGGGGACCTCGTGGTCCCCGGCGGCCTCCCGTGCGGGCAGGTTGTCGAACGCGCCCTGCACGTACCGCTCGGGCAGCTCCGCCACGATGCCCGCGGTGACGGGCCACAGGGGCTCCTCCTCGACGTGCACCATCTCGCCCTCGTAGCCGAGGGAGCGCTGGGTCAGGTGGAAGGACGAGTCCCGGAGCTTGAACTCGCGGCGCTGCCGGACCGTGCGCCCCGCCTTGAGGACGAGGGTGTAGTCGTTGGGCTTGAGGGTCCGGTCCGCCCGCGCCATCGGCGTGCCGTGCAGCGAGATCTGGAACGGGGGCACGCGCCCCTCCACGAGCTTGGCCTTCTCCAGCTTGAAGGAGTGCGGGTTGCGCCACTCGCACTCCACGGTGAGGGGCGCGTCCGTGTCCGAGGTGATGGTCACCTGCGGCGGGCGCAGCGCGGACCAGCGCACCACGTCGCCGGGGATCCGCAGCCCGCCGGAGAGGGTCACGGCGGGCACGAGACGGGGCACCAGGCCGGAGAAGTTGTCGTTCGCGGTCAGCTCCGGGTTGCCCGCGCGCAGCACCTGCACGTCGTCGAACATCACCCACCCCTCGGCGAGGCCGTGGCTGCCGGCCTCCACGAAGCGGTAGTCCGGGGAGGCGGAGTCGTCGAGGATCCGCTTGATCTGGGCGATCCACTCCGGCTCGTCCCGGACCATGATCCGGCACGGCCAGGCCGCGGGGATGTGGTCCACGGAGATGAAGGTGTCCGAGAACCCGTCCTTCGCGAAGATGACGACGGGACGCGGGTGGCGCTCGAAGCGCACGTCCCCGGCGCTGAGCTGCAGGGTCCCGCCCAGCAGCGTCCCCGGGTCCATCCGCGCGGTGTAGGCGGAGACCCCCAGGAAGGCGTCCCCGATGAAGGACAGGAACACGGTGCGGGGCCCCGCCGTGGTCTCGAGCTCCACCTCCCGGCCGGAGAGGAAGCGCTTGGGCACCACGAAGCCGAGCTCGAACACGGGGTTGCCCACGTAGTCGGTGCTGTCCGTGAGGGACAGCGAGCAGGACTTCACGGCGCTGCGACCGGGCCCCCGGCCGTTCGCGCGGACCTCGGCGCGGGCCTGCTCGCGGGACTGCTCCCAGACCGCGAGCTCCGCGAGCGCGATCTCGAGACCGGGCTCGCGGGTGAGGGGGTTCGCCCAGACCTGCTTCATGGCCTTGGACGCCTTCGTCTCGGCCATGTCGAGCCAGAAGTCGAGGTAGACCCCGAGCTCGGCGGCGGAGAGCCCCTGCGCGGTGGTCATCCCCAGGTCCTCGAACATGCGGTGCAGCTGCCGCCGCTCGGCCTCGCCGAACATCGTCTGGGACAGCGCGAGCCCGACCGGCCGCTGGTTCACCGCGTACGCCGTGGGCAGCCCGATCTCGCCGTTGCGCAGCTCGAGCCAGTAGCGCAGCGCGTCCCAGTACGCCTCGGTGTCCTTCTTGAAGGAGGACTCGAGGGCCTTCGCGTTCTCCGGGCCGGCCTGCAGGAGCACGGTCAGGGGCAGGAAGAACGTGGAGACGGACTTGTTGCCCGTGCGCGCGGCCAGGGTCGACATGTGCCGCCCGGCGAGCGCGAACAGGGCGAGCAGGGCGACGACGGGCGGCGGCGGGATCTCCGCGATGGAGTCCAGGCTGCGGCGGGTGGCGCGGTACCACTGGCCGTTGAGCCGGTTGAACACGTCGAACACCGAGCGCCGCCCGTCCTCGGTCACCAGCAGGGGCGTCACCGAGTCGGCGAGCGCCCGCAGGGTCGAGGGCCCGTCGAGGCCGCGCTCCTCGCCGATCGCGGCGAGCGTCTTGTCGTCGAGGTCGAGGTAGATCAGCTCTCCCGCCCGGTCCGGGCCGAAGAACGCCGCGCAGACCGCGTCGTTCCAGCGGAGGTAGGCGAGCTCCTCGGCACTGTCGGCAATGGCATGGTCTCCGAGGCGGAGCCCAGCAGTGTCGGGCACGAGTCCTCCGTCCGCGGCCGCACGTGGGGCCGCTGTCGTCGTTCGAGGGGTCGCCTCGATTATAGAGAGCCCGCGGGGCCGCTCCGCACGCGCGGCGCCCGGCGCCCCGGCCCGATACGGTGGGACGATGCACTCCCCTCCCGGTCCCCTCGTGGACTCCCGGCGGCTCGTCGCCGCCTCCGGGCCCGCCGTCTTCCGCCGCGGCCAGGAGTACTTCCGCACCGGACGCGTGCGCGCCGTGCGCTGGTCCCCGGGCGCCGAGGGGTCCGGCAGCCTCTCCGCCGAGGTCGAGGGCTCCGGGTCGGTGTACTCGGTCTCCGTGCGGGTCGGGGCCGGCGGCGCACCGGGACCGGCCTGGTGCAGCTGCCCGGCCGGTGGGTTCTGCAAGCACGCCGTGGCCACCGTGCTGCGCCACAACTTCGAGACCGCGGTCCGGGCCCACCAGCAGGGCGGGACCGCGGCGCCGTCGTCCCCGGCCGGCGCAGCGGCCCCCGAGGGTGCCGCCCCCCGGGCGGGCACCGCGCCCGCGCGACGCGGCGGGGCACCCGACTGGAAGGACGCCCTGACCGAGATCCTGGGCGGGCCGGACCCCGCGGAACCGCCCGCCGAGGAGCCCGAGGGGGTGGCCCTGGAGTTCGACCTGCGCCGGGAGCCGTACCGCTACGTGCACGGCACGGGGCGGGCGGGCTCGCCGTGGCACCTCTACGTCCGCCCGGTGCGCCGGGGCCGGCGGGGCGGGTGGATCAAGGGCGGGCTGGACTGGGAGAGCGTCACCGCCGACGCCGGCCGGTGGTCGCTGAGCCCCGCGCAGGTCGACTGGTTCGACGAGCTCCGGGCGCTGAGCGCCACCCGCTCCCCCTACGCGGTGCACGACCGGCACTGGATCCGGCTCGACTCCTACGCCTCCCCCCTCCTGTGGGGCATCCTCGCCCGGGCGGAGACCGCCGGGATCACCCTGGTCGGCCGGGAGCACGGGCTGCCCGTGACGGTCGAGGAGCCCGGACGCTTCCACGTGGACGTGCTGCGCGGGCCCGGGAAGGACCTCGAGCTGCGGCCCACGGTGGACAGCGGCGGCCGCCGGATCGCCCTGGGCACCGCCCGGATCATCGGGGACCCCGGGCACGGGCTGTTCGCCCCGGACGGGGACCCGCAGGACGTCGCCGACACCGAGGACCTCAACGTCTTCCCGCTGCGCCTCGTGCCCCTGGCCACCCGGCTCACCCGCGAGCAGCGGCGGTTCCTGGACACGGCGGGCGGTCTGCGGATCCCCGAGGACGAGGTCGAGGAGTTCTTCGACCGCTACTTCCCGCGCCTGCACCGCAGCATGGACGTGGACACCGGGGACGGGTCGATCGAGCTGCCGCAGGTCGCGGACCCCGAGCTGGTGCTCACCCTGGAGCACCAGGAGCTCACGATCCGCGCCCGCTGGGAGTGGGAGTACCAGAAGGGCCGCGACCGGATCCTGCTGCCCTTCCGCCCCGAGGACCCGCTCGCCGACGAGCCCGTCCACCGCGAGTCGTCCTGGGAGACGGCGGTCACCGCCGCCGTCCGGCACCGGGCGCCGGGGGTGGACTTCCGCCGCTCGAGCTACGTGGCGCAGGACGCTCTGGTGCTCGTGCGGGAGTGGCTGCCCGCCCTCGAAAAGGTCCCGGACCTGCGGATCGAGCACACCGGCGGGCGCATGGCCTACCAGCAGATCGCCGACCCGCCCACCATCACCGTCAGCACCGCCGCCACCGAGCGCCGCGACTGGTTCGACCTCGGGGTCACGGTCAAGGTGGGCGAGTTCTACATCTCCTTCGCCGACGTCTTCCGCGCCCTCGACCTCGGCCAGGACGTGATGCTGGCCCCGGACGGGTCCTGGTTCTCCCTGGACCGCCCCGAGTTCGACCGGCTGCGCGAGCTGATCGCCGAGGCCCGCTCGCTGCAGGAGACCCCCGAGGGACCGCTGCGCATCCACCGCCACCAGGCCGGGCTGTGGCAGGACTTCGAGGACGTCGCGACGGACACCGACCAGGCCGAGGCCTGGCGGGAGGGGGTGCGCTCCCTGCTCGAGCTCCAGACCCTCGAGGCGCCCCCCGTGCCCGCGACCCTGCACGCCGAGCTGCGGCCGTACCAGCGCGACGGCTACTCGTGGCTGAGCGTGCTGTGGGACCACGGCCTGGGCGGGATCCTCGCCGACGACATGGGTCTGGGCAAGACCGTGCAGGCCATCGCCCTGATCTGCCGCGCCGTCGAGCGCGACCCGGACCTCCCCCCGTTCCTGGTGGTCGCCCCGACCTCCGTGGTGCCCAACTGGACGGCGGAGATCCGCCGCTTCGCCCCGTCCCTGCCGGTCGTGGGCGTGACCGACACCCAGGCCAAGGCCGGCACCGATCTCGTGGACGCCGCCGCCGGCGCCCGCGTGGTGGTGACCTCCTACACCCTGCTGCGCCTGGACGAGGCCGCCTACCGGGGGATGCCCTGGGCGGGGGTGCTCCTCGACGAGGCGCAGTTCGTGAAGAACCCCCGGACCAAGGCGCACCGGGCCGCGAAGGACCTGGACGCCCCGTTCAAGCTGGCGATCACGGGCACCCCCCTCGAGAACAGCCTCGTGGAGCTGTGGGCGCTGCTGTCCCTGACGGCGCCCGGCCTGTTCCCGTCCCGGCGGAAGTTCACGGAGACCTACCAGCGCCCCATCGAGCGCGGGGAGGACGCCGCCGCCCTCGCCCGGCTGCGCCGTCGCGTCAAGCCCCTCATGCTCCGCCGCACCAAGGAGTCCGTGGACCTGGAGCTGCCCCCCAAGCTCGAGCAGACCATCGAGGTGGAGCTCTCCCCCGCGCACCGCCGCATCTACGACACGCGCCTGCAGCGCGAGCGGCAGAAGGTCCTGGGCCTGCTGCGCGACCTCGACCGCAACCGGTTCACGATCTTCCAGTCCCTGACGACCCTGCGCCTGCTCAGTCTCGACGCGTCTCTCGTGGACCCCACGGCGGACGTCTCCTCGAGCAAGCTCGACCTGCTCTTCGAGCACCTGCCCGAGATCGTGGCGGAGGGCCACCGGCCCCTGGTGTTCAGCCAGTTCACGAGCTTCCTCAAGAAGGCGGCGGCCCGCCTGGACGAGCTGCGGATCCCCTACGCCTACCTCGACGGCTCCACGACGGACCGGGCCCGGGTGCTCGAGCGCTTCACGTCCGGGCAGGTCCCCGTGTTCCTGGTGAGCCTCAAGGCCGGCGGCTTCGGGCTCAACCTCACCCAGGCGGACTACTGCTTCCTCCTGGACCCGTGGTGGAACCCCGCCACCGAGGAGCAGGCCGTGGACCGGACCCACCGGATCGGCCAGCAGAAGAAGGTCATGGTCTACCGGCTCGTGGCCCGGGACACGATCGAGGAGAAGGTCATGGAGCTCAAGGAGCGCAAGGCCAGGCTGTTCACCGCCGTGCTGGACGACGACAGGATGTTCTCCAGCGCCCTCACCGCCGAGGACATCCGGGGCCTGCTCACGCCGTGACCTGCGGGTTCGTCCACCGGCCGTTGCTGGACGCGTCATCAGGGGGTCACATTCCCCCGCACGCGCGGCGACCGGGGAGCAGGCACTAGCATCTGAAGTGCGTGGTGTCGTACGGCGGCGTGGTGTCGTACGGCGGCGCGGCCCCCTCGGCCCGGGCGCCTTCCCTGAGCCGATCCGACCATCTGACCATCCGACCGGAGGATCCTCCATGCCCCATGCCGTGGCGGGTCTCGCAGCCTTCGTGCAGCGCTATGGCTCCCTGATCCACGCGATGGCCGACCGCGGGATGACCCGCGGCCAGGTGCGGATGCGCTTCCAGCTGCTGTTCCCCGAGGAGTCGACCGCCCTGCTGGACGCGGCGATCGCCCACCTGGGCGAGCGCTTCCCGCAGGACGCCTCGGCCCCGGACCTCAACGACGGTGCGGTCGGCGCCGGCGTGTGGCTGGTCATGGCCCAGCACCTCGGCCTGGCCCCGGCCCCGGACTACGCGGCGCTGAACCTGAGCACGGCCCTGGTCCGCGACGTCACGGGGCTGCTCGCGGCGTCCGACGCCGACGGCTCGCTCACCCGGCGGACCCTGGGGCTGATCGGGGCCGCCCAGCAGCACTGCACCGAGAAGGCCTCCTGCCGCCCGCTCAGCGCGCACAGCTACGAGATCGCCCGGCTGGGCCTGTGCACGGAGTCCGACTTCCTGTGCGTGCTCGCCCACCACTGGCCCGCACCCGAGCGCACCGTCTCCCAGCGCCTGGGCGGCGGGCGGTGGGACGTGGCGCTCGAGCGGATCGGGCTGCAGGCCGGCGCGGAGCCCGCCCTCGAGCACGTCTTCACGGAGGAGGAGTACGCGACCGCCGTGACGGCGTTCCTCTCCCACTGCCGCAGCGCCGGCCACCACCCGACCACCGCCCGCTACGGCCGGTGGGTCGTCGAGCAGGAGGCGGGCAGCACCCGCCGCCCCTACTTCGACGGCGTCCGCCGGTTCTTCGGCTCCTGGGAGGAGGCCATGCGCTTCGCCTCCGCCCGCCAGCCGGCCGGGGAGCCCGTCGGGGACGGCTTCGCCGACACGAGGACCTGGTCCGACCTGGCCACCCCGGAGGCCCAGGAGATGCTGGGCCGCGCCGGCATCGGCGTGGTCCTGCCGGACGCGGCGGCCCCGGTGGCCGGCGAGGACGTGTGGGAGGACCTGCGCCGGCTCATCGCCACGGTGCTCGCCCGGCTGCCCTGGAACGACTTCCTCGTCGTGGAGTACGAGCGCGACGACGACCGGTCGGAGGCGCCCGTCGCGTGGGCCGGGGTCGGCCCGCACGGCGTGGAGTGCGCCGTGCTCTCGGGCGGCCAGCTCGCGCACGCGGCCTGGCCCGTGGACGCCACCTTCTTCCACGAGGACGAGTGGAACGAGCCCACGGGCTGGGACCAGCCGTGGACCACGGCCCCGCTGGGCTTCCCGGAGGCGGCGCAGAAGCTCGTCGAGGGCCTGCGCTTCGGCTGGGGCTGCGCCGACCCGTACCGCTTCCACTGGGGCGTGGGCTCCTTCCCCGCGGAGACCCGCGACGAGGCCTCGGTCATCGCCCCCGAGCGCCGGCAGTGGCGCACCCCGGCGGCCCCGGACACCGTCGACTCCTGAGCCCCGCCCGCCCACTCATATGCCGGGGGCGGAGAATCATGCAGGATCGATATTTATCCCCGGGTGAGCGGCGTCCTAGGCTGGCACGGTCCGCTGTTCCGCCACCGGGTGGCGCCGTCCGGTCCTGACGCCGCCGTCCGGTCCTGCGGCCGGACGCCGTCACCCGACCCCGCCCCCAGGAGCACCCCATGAGCCGCCACGTGCCGAGCACCACCCGGCAGGACGGGCAGCCTGCCCGCGGCCTCCGGCGGGACTGGTCGGCGTCGGCGGCCCTGGCGGGCTTCGTGGCCGTCGTCGTCTCCTACTCGGGGCCCGTGCTCGTGGTCCTCGAGGCGGCGCGGGCGGGCGGGCTCAGCCCGGAGCTCACCTCCTCCTGGCTGTGGGCCGTCTCGGTCGGCTCCGGCGTCACCTGCGCCCTCATGAGCCTGTGGACGCGCCAGCCCGTCATGGTGGCGTGGTCCATCCCGGGGGCTGCGCTGCTCATCACCTCGCTCGGCAGCTACTCCTTCTCCGACGCCGTGGGCGCCTACGTGGTCACGGGCGTCCTGGGCCTGGTCCTGGGCGTGACGGGGCTGATCGGCCGGATCCTGGCCGCCGTGCCGAAGCCCATCACCGCCGCCGTCCTGGCCGGCGTGCTCTTCCCCTTCGCCATCAAGGTGGCGGCGGCCGTCGTCGAGAACCCGTGGGTGGCGGGCGCCCTCGTCCTCGGCTACCTCCTGGGCCGGCGGTTCTTCCCCCGCTACGCCGTCTTCGCCGCGCTGGGCCTGGGCGTGCTGGCGGCTCTTTTCCGAGGCCGGATCGAGCCCGTGGCCCTGGACCTGTCCCTCACCCAGCCGGTGCTGACCGTGCCCACGTTCTCGTGGGAGGCGATCGCCGGGATCAGCATCCCGCTGCTGATCGTGACCGCGGCCGGGCAGAACGCCCCGGGCCTGGCCATGATGCACACGGCGGGCTACGCCGCCCGCGACCGCCTGCTGCTCGGCGCCTCGGGCGTCGCGTCGGTCGCCTTCGCGCCCTTCGGGAGCCACGCCCTGAACCTCGCGGCCGTCACCGCGGGCATCGCGACCAGCCCCGAGTCCCACCCGGACCTCGGCCGCCGCTACGTGGCCGGCATCTCGTGCGGGGTCTTCTACGTCCTCTTCGGCCTGTTCGCGGACACCCTCGTCGCCGCGTTCGCCGCGATCCCCCCGGGGATGATCACGGCCCTCGCGGGGGTGGCCCTGCTGGGCGCCCTGCAGGGGTCCTTCTTCGACAGCATGCACCCCGGCCGGCACCAGCCGGCGGTCATCGAGGCGGCGCTCATCACCCTGGTGGTCACGGTCTCCGGCATCGCCCCCTACGGCATCGTCTCCCCGTTCTGGGGCATGCTCGCGGGCATCGGGTCGTACACGATCCTGCGCCGCCCCGCGGCGGCCGCCACCCGCTGAGCACTCCCGCGCGGCTTCGGCGCACCGAATCCCGGGGCCGGCGCCCCGGGTCTACACTCGTCGGGAAGCGAAGGGGAGTAGTTCCCGGGTGCCGTGCACCCGTCGGTCTGTCGCCATCCCGGTCTCGACGAGGAGTCCCGGCAGCCCACCCGTGCCCGCGGGCGAACGAGACCTTCCGGACGACACCGCACCCCGGTCGGACCCCGCGCGCCCCGTGCCGCCCCGGGCCCGAGGAAGGCCGCATGACACCCGCACCCGACGCCCACGCCCCCACGCCCCGGGGAGACCCCGCCCGCCCGGCCCGGCCCGAGCGCGGACAGATCCGCCGCTGGCGCAAGTACCTCGCGGAGGAGCGCGCCGAGGCGCGGATCTACAGCCTCCTCGCCGCCCGCAGCACCGGCCGGGAGCAGGAGATCCTGCACCAGGTCGCCGAGGCCGAGCAGCGCCACGCCGAGCACTGGGTCCGGCTGCTCGGCCCCCACGCGGAGGCCGAGGCCCGGCCGTCCCTGTACTCCCGGCTGCTGATCTTCCTCGCCACGCACTTCGGCTCCGTCTTCGTCCTGGCCCTGATCCAGCGCGCCGAGAGCCGCTCCCCCTACGACCGGGAGGAGGACGCGTCCGACGCCATGGCGGCCGACGAGGCGGTGCACGAGGAGATCATCCGCGCCCTCGCCACCGAGGGCCGGCACAAGCTCTCCGGCAACTTCCGGGCAGCGGTCTTCGGCGCCAACGACGGCCTCGTGTCCAACCTCGCGCTGGTCATGGGCGTGGGCGCCACCGGCACCTCCCCCGGGATGGTGCTCTTCGCGGGCATCGCCGGCCTGCTCGCGGGAGCGCTGTCCATGGGGGCCGGGGAGTTCGTGTCCGTGCGCTCGCAGCGCGAGCTGCTCGACGCCTCCCAGCCGACCCAGGTGACGCTGCACGTGGCGCCGAACCTGGACCTGGACGCCAACGAGCTCGTGCTGATCTACCGGGCGAGGGGCATGAGCGAGGAGGCCGCCGAGCACCGTGCGGCGGAGCGGCTGGGCTTCTTCGAGTGCGACTGCGATCCCTCCCGGTCGTTCCGCGACACCGTCGAGGACGAGCCGGCGCCGCACTCCACCGTGGCCCTCGGCACCGACCTGGGGGCCGCGGCGTCGAGCTTCTGCTTCTTCGCCTCCGGCGCGATCATCCCGATCCTGCCGTACCTGGCGGGCCTCACCGGGGTCCCCGCGATGCTCGTGGCCCTCGTCCTCGTGGGGCTCGCCCTGCTGGTGACGGGCGGCCTGGTCGGGCTGCTCTCCGGGGCCTCACCCTGGAAGCGCGGGCTGCGCCAGCTGGCCATCGGCTACGGCGCCGCCCTGGCCACGTATCTCCTCGGCCTGCTCTTCAACACGAGCGTCGCCTGACCGGTCGTCACGAAGGCAAACCGAGGCTGTCCTCACTTGAGGGGACATCCCGGGCGGCCGGCGGAGCCCCCGGCTCCGCAACCGTCCGCGAAACCCCTGGTCGGAGCGGATTCCCTGCCGATTCCGCCGCCCCCGCGCCCCGCCGACGGGCCCACGTTCCGGGGGCGGCCGGCGGCTCAGGGCTCGCCCCGCGAATTCCCCGCGGAAACCGGGTGCGGACGCGGCACCGCGTCGGATAAGGTTGCGATCGTGGTGAGAACCACAGCAATGGGGGAAATTGCACGGATCGGACCGATTCGGACGCACTGGGGGGTGCACCGTCTGCGGCATCCGTGTTCTGAAAGCCGCTCAGCCCACGGCTCTCCTCTGTTGAGGCGTTCAACGCCTGCCGATGGCCGCGGGTCCTCCATGGGAGGCGCATCTCTCCCCGCGCCGGGCGGACTCCTACCGCCCGTTCCCGCGGCCATCGGTCTACACCGCACCACCTCCGCCCCGGTCGTCCCGCTCCGCACGCCGTCCTGGCGCCCTGCCCGCTGGGGCTAGGATCGTAGGGCCGCGCCCGCCGTCGTCGAGACCGGACCGCGCGGCGCACCCGTCATCAGCGCCGAGGAGCCCGCCCATGCCCGCCCAGGGGACCGTCGAACACGTCCTGACCGTCCACTGCCCCGAGGCCCACGGGCTCGTGAGCGCCATCACGTCCAACCTGACGCAGCAGGGCTGCGACATCTTCGACGTGAAGCACTTCTCGGACCGTTTCACCGACGAGTTCTTCATCCGCTGCCACACCGTCAGCGAGGCCGGCACCGCCACCGTGGAGTCCCTGACCGAGGGCTTCGCCCCGGTCGCGGAGCAGCACGACATGCGGTTCCGGCTGGTCTCCGTGCAGCGCCGGACCCGGGTGCTCGTCATGGTGTCCCGCTTCTCCCACTGCCTCACGGACCTGCTGCACCGCACCAGGATCGGCGAGCTGCCCATCGAGATCGTGGCCGTGGTCTCCAACCACCTCGACCACAAGAGCCTCGTGGAGTGGCACGAGGTCCCCTTCCACCACGTCCCCGTCACGGCAGCGACCAAGCCGCAGGCCGAGGGCCGGCTGCTCGAGCTCGTGGACCGCTACGACGTCGAGCTGGTCGTGCTGGCCCGCTACATGCAGGTGCTCTCCGACGAGCTGACGCGGCAGCTGTCGGGGAAGTGCATCAACATCCACCACTCCTTCCTGCCCTCGTTCAAGGGCGCCAAGCCCTACCACCAGGCCTACGCCCGGGGCGTGAAGATGGTGGGGGCCACCGCCCACTACGTGACGGCGGACCTCGACGAGGGCCCGATCATCGCCCAGCGCGTCATGCCCGTGGACCACGCCCACACCCCGGCGGACCTCGTGGCGGTGGGCCGCGACGCCGAGATGCAGGCGCTGTCCCGCGCCGTGAAGTGGCACGCCGAGGGCCGCGTGGTGCTCTCCGGCAACCGCACCATCGTCCTGGTCTGACCCGGCCCCCGCGCCCCGGGGCGGCCGGGCGCGCTCACGCGCGGGCGGGCCGGCGGACCGGCGGCGCCGAGCCGTCGGACGTCCCGAGAGGCTCCACCCGGACCGGGGCGCCCGTCTCGAGCGAGTGCTGCGCGGCGTCGGCCACCCGGGAGGCGGCCACGGCGTCGCGGGCCGTGCAGGGGCTGGCGATCTCCCCGCGCACCACCCGCACGAAGGCCGCCATCTCGCGGCGGTAGGCCTCGGCGAAGCGCTCGTGGAACGTGGTGTGCGGGGGCCCGGCCGGGAACCCGACCCCGGGCTCGGCCGAGCGCATCGCCATGTGCTCGTCCATCCCCACGGCCACCGAGCCCTTCGAGCCCTGCAGCTCGAGCCGCACGTCGTGGCCCGCGCCGTTGTAGCGGGTCGCGGCCACGGTGGCCACCGTGCCGTCGTCGAGGGTGAGCACGGCCAGCGCGGTGTCGACATCGCCCACCTCGCCGATCCGGGGGTCCCCGCGGTTGGACCCGCGGGCGTACACCTCGACGACCTCGCGGCCGGTGATCCAGCGGAGGACGTCGACGTCGTGCACGGAGCAGTCCCGGAACAGCCCGCCCGAGGTCGCGAGGAACTCGACCGGCGGCGGGGTCATGTCACCGGTCATCGCGCGCACGGTGTGCAGCCAGCCCAGCTCGCCCGCGGCGTACAGCTCCCGGGCCCGGACGTAGCCGGGGTCGAAGCGGCGCTGGTGACCGATCTGGACCACGCCCTGCACGCGCTCGATCTCGTCGAGCAGGGGCAGCGCCTCCGCCACGGACAGCGCCACCGGCTTCTCGCAGAAGACCGGCAGCCCCGCGGCCAGACCCGTCCGGATCAGCTCCGGGTGCGTGGCCGTGCCGGTCGCCACGACGAGGCCGTCCACCCCGTCCTCGACCAGCGACTCGACCGTGGGCTGCGGCACCGCCCCCGTCCGGCCGGCCACGGCGGCCGCCTGCTCGGGCACGGCGTCCACGATGCTCAGCCGCACCGCCGGCTCACCGCCGGGATCGCGCAGGGCGGCGAGGTGGGCGGCGTGCATGGCGCCGATGCGGCCGGCGCCGATCAGTCCGATCCGGACGGTCATGGCGGGGAGTCCTTTCGACGGGGAGGGGTGCGGTGGGACCGACCCCGCGCCCGGAGTCCTCCGGGGGCGCGGGGCCGGGGTCTGCTCAGGCGCGGGGGCGGGCCTGGGACTCGGCCATGTCGGCCTGGACCTGCTGCATCTGCGAGGTGTGCCCGCCGAGCTGCTCGAGCTCGTGGGTGAGCTCCTCCAGCTCGGCGCCACCGGCCATCTGGGCGGTGAGGTCCCCGAGCAGGATGTCCTTCTTCTCGTAGTAGCCGATGGACCGCCCGCGCTTGAGCAGCAGGAACCGGTCCCCCACGGGGTAGGCGTGGTGCGGGTTGTGGGTGATGAACACCACGCCCAGGCCGCGTTCCTTGGCCTGGAGGATGTAGCGCAGCACCACCCCGGACTGCTTCACGCCCAGGGCCGCGGTGGGCTCGTCCAGGATCAGCACCTTCGCCCCGAAGTGCACCGCGCGGGCGATGGCCACGCACTGGCGCTCGCCGCCGGACAGCGTGCCGATGGGCTGGTCCACGTCGCGCAGGTCGATGCCCATGTCCGCGAGCTCCTGCTTGGTGGTCTCCTTCATCCTCGCCACGTCCAGGCGCTTGAACGGCCCGAACCCGGTGGTGAGCTCGGAGCCCAGGAAGAAGTTGCGCCACACCGGCATCAGCGGGACCACGGCCAGGTCCTGGTACACGGTGGCGATCCCGGCGTCGAGGGCCTGCCGGGGCGAGGTGAAGGTGGTCTCCTCCCCGCCGACCCGCAGAGTCCCGTCGGTGTGCTGGTGCAGCCCGGCGATGATCTTGATCAGGGTGGACTTGCCGGCCCCGTTGTCGCCGAGCACGCAGGTGACCTTCCCGGCGTCGACGGTCATGGTGACCTCGCGCAGGGCGATGATGTTGCCGTAGCGCTTGCCGACGTCCGCGAGCTCCACCAGGGGCGCGGCGGTGTCGGTGGTGGTGCCCGTGGGCGTGTTCTGCGTCGACACGGTGGTCACCTACTTCCTCTCGACGCGCTTGCGCACGTACATGTTCACGATGGTGGCCAGCAGCAGCATCAGGCCCAGGAAGAACTTGAACCAGTCCGGGTTCCACTCGGCGTAGACGATGCCCCGCGACGCGATGCCGAAGATCAGCGCGCCCAGGGCGCCGCCGATCGCGGAGCCGAAGCCGCCGGTGAGCAGGCACCCGCCGATCACGGCGCCGATGATGTAGAGGAACTCGTTGCCGACGCCCTCCCCGGACTGCACGGAGTCGAAGGCGAAGAGGTTGTGCATGCCCAGCAGCCAGCCGCACAGGCCCACGCCCATGAACAGACCGATCTTGGTCTTCGCCACCGGCACGCCCACGGCGCGGGCGGCGTTCTCGTCCCCGCCCACCGCGAAGATCCAGTTGCCGATCCTCGTCTTGAGCAGGATGAACGTGGCGACCGCCACCAGGGCGATCCAGTAGAAGACGGTGATCCGCACGTTCACCCCGGCGATGGTCACCGAGGAGGCGAAGATCGCCTTGGCGGAGTCGAAGCCGTCCATGGTGCTGATCGAGGGCGAGGAGACCGAGCCGCCGATCAGCCGGGTCAGGGCCAGGTTGAGCCCCGTGAGCATGAGGAACGTCGACAGGGTCACGATGAAGGAGGGCAGCTTGGTGCGCATCAGCAGCCAGCCGTTGATCAGCCCGATCGCCAGCGAGGTCAGCAGGGCGATGCCCACCCCGACCCAGACGTTGACGGCGAAGAACCAGCTGAACATCGAGGCGGCCAGCGCGGAGGTGATCACGGCCACCCCGGTGGAGAGGTCGAACTCCCCGCCGATCATCAGCAGGGACACCCCCACCACCATGATCCCGATGGTCGAGGCCCCGTACAGCACGGTGGAGATGGACTGGGCCTGGGTGATCGAGGGGGCGGCGACGGCGAAGAACAGCGCCACCACGATCGCCCCGACCAGCGCCCCGATCTCGGGGCGGGCCAGGAAGGTGCCCAGCAGGCCCTTGGTCTGGATGCGCTCGTCGGCCGGGGCCGCGGCGGCGGGCGTGGAGGGGGCTCCGGAGGAGCCGCGGTCCGGCGCCGGTGCGGCGGCCGGTGTACGGGTGGAGGTCATGGCCTTCTGCTCCTGGTTCCCGGGCCCGCTCAGCGGATGCCCTCGTTCGCGTACTCGAGGACGTCCTCGGCGTTCGACGAGTCCACGACGGCGGGACCCGTGAGCGTCGCCTGGCCGCCGCCGATCTTGAAGGCGCCCCGGTGGTTCTGCCACAGGGAGTCCACGGACAGGTAGCCCTGCAGCCACGGCTGCTGGTCGATGGTGAACAGCACGTCGCCGTCGACGACGGCCTGGGCGAGGTCGCCGTTCATGTCGAAGGACGCGACGGTCGCGTCGCTGCCGGCCGACTCCTTCGCCTCGAGCAGGGTCATCGTGTAGGGCGCGCCGAGCCCGATGATCGAGTCGGCCTCCGTCGAGGCCTGCAGCTTGGCCGTGGCGGTCGAGGACACCTGGGTCATGTCCGTGCCCTGCACGTAGAGGATCTCCGTCTCCGGCAGCGCCTCCTTGACGCCGGCGCACCGGGCCTCGAGGCCCACGTGGCCCTGCTCCTGGATCACGCAGATCGGGTGCTGCAGGCCCTCCTCCTTGAGCCGCTCCCCCGCCGTCTGCCCGGCCAGCTGCTCGTCGGACCCGAAGTGCGCGAACGCGCCGAGGTCCTCGAACTCGTTCTCGCCGGCGTTGAGGGTCACCACCGGGATGCCGGCCTCCTCGGCCTGGGCCAGCACGTCCCGCAGGGCGTCGGGCTTGGCCAGGGTCACGGCGATCCCGTCGACGCCCTGGTCGATGTACTGCTGCACGAGCTGGGCCTGGCGCCCGCCCTCGGGATCGGAGGCGTAGAGGAACTCCACGTTGTCCTTCGCCGAGGCCTCTTCGGCGCCCGCGCGGATCCGGTCCCAGAACGTGTCGCCCGGGGCGGCGTGCGTGATCATGGCGATCTTGATCTGCTCGGTCTGGGCCGCCTGGCCGCCGCCGCCCTCGCCCGCGGCCGTGGTCTCCCGGCCGCCCTCGGACGAGCAGCCGGCGAGCGCCATGGCCGGGACCAGCAGGGCGGCGGCGGCCAGGAGACGCCGGGGTGCCCTGGGCCGCAGGCTCTCGGGGGAAGGACGTCGTGCACTCATGGGAATTTCTCCTCGTGTCGTTGCGGGGCCTCGCGCCTCGGGGCGCCGCCTCGGCCGTCCGCTTGGGGATCATCCTGGGTGACCCGGATCACAGATGTCAATAGAATGTATGGACATATTCACATCTCCCCCTTCACAATGGAGGAAGTCGGCGGTCCCGCCCGCTCGGTTCCACTCCTTGGAGGTCCACCATGTCCGGCCCACTCCGTCTCACGGTCGACAAGACCTCCCCCGTGCCCCTCTACCACCAGGTGGCGCAGGGGCTGGAGGACGCGATCCGCAGCGGTGAGCTGCCCCCGGGAACCAAGCTGGACAACGAGATCGACCTCGCCAACCGGCTCAACCTGTCCCGGCCCACCATGCGCAAGGCCATGGACCAGCTCGTGCGCGCCGGGCTGCTGGTGCGCAAGCGCGGTGTGGGCACCCAGGTGGTGGGCAGCCAGGTCCGCCGCTCGCTCGAGCTGACCAGTCTGCACGAGGACCTCCAGCGCAGCGGGGGCAGTCCCAGCACGGACGTGCTGGACTTCGCGCGGATCCCTGCCGACGACGAGGTGGCGCTGCTGCTGGGCATCGCGCCGGGCGACGAGGTCTACCACCTCATGCGCCTGCGCGGCACGGACGGCGAGCCGCTGGCCCTCATGGAGAACTGGATCCCCTGCGCGCTGTGCGAGCTCACCCGCGAGCAGCTCGAGCAGGAAGGGCTGTACTCCCTCATGCGCGGCCAGGGCGTCAACTTCCAGCTGGCCCACCAGCGGGTGGGCGCCGTCTCGGCCGACGCGTTCCAGGCGGAGCAGCTGGGCGTCGAGCCCGGCGCCGCGCTGGTCAGCATGCACCGCACCGCCATGGACGACCTCGGCCGGCAGGTGGAGACCGGCCGGCACGTGTACCGGGCCGACAAGTACACCTTCGAGCTGACCCTCGTCCAGCGCTGAGCGCCGGACCACCGCCGCGGCCCGAGACCACCGCACGACGACGACACCGGAAGGCACACCGACCCATGCACACCGACAGCCCCCGCCCCGAATGGGTCCACCCCAAGGACTCCGCCGCCCAGGACGGCTGGTTCGTCTCCCTGGGCGGCCACGACTCCGCCGCCGAAGTCCCCGGCTGGGCCCACACGGGCCTGCGCGTGGCCGACCTCGGCCCGGGCGGACGGATCCACCTGGACGCCGCCGAGGAGGAGCGCATCGTGGTGCCCCTGGCGGGGAGCTTCACCGCCGAGACGGGCGGCGAGCGCTACGACCTCGCCGGCCGGCCGTCGGTCTTCGCCGGCCCCACCGACGTCCTCTACACCGGGATCCGCCGGGACCTGACCGTGTCCACCGCCACCGGCGGCCGGGTGGCCGTGGCCTCGGCGCCCGCCCGCGCGGAGCACCCGACGCGGCTCGTGACCCGCGAGGAGATCCCGGTGGAGCTGCGCGGGGCGGGGAACTGCTCGCGCCAGGTGCACAACTTCGGCACGCCCGCCGCACTGGAGGCCGACCGGTTCATCGTGTGCGAGGTGCTCACCCCGGCCGGCAACTGGTCCTCCTACCCGCCGCACAAGCACGACGAGGAGAAGGACGGGGAGACCGCCCTGGAGGAGATCTACTACTTCGAGACGCAGCTCGCCGAGGGCATGCCCGCCCCGGAGTCCGGCGGCACCGACCCCATGGGCTACCAGCGGGTCTACGCCTCGGACGACCGCCCCATCGACGTCAGCGCCGAGGTGCGCTCCGGCGACGTCGTCCTGGTGCCCTACGGCTGGCACGGGCCCGCCATGGCGACCCCCGGCTACGACCTGTACTACCTCAACGTCATGGCCGGGCCGGGCCGGGTGCGGGAGTGGCTGATCAGCGACGACCCCCACCACGGCTGGATCCGCCGGACCTGGGACGAGTCGGCCGTCGACCCCCGGCTGCCCTTCGGCCGCTGACCGGTTCCGTGCCGATCCGTCCGGGCGACCGCACCCGGACTCGTCCCCCGGACGACGGGACCGCCCGCACATGGAGCCGCCGGCTCGCGCTGCTCGTGTCCACCGTGCTGTTCATGGAGCACCTCGACGGCACGATCCTCGTCACCGCGGCGCCGAGCATCGCGGCCGATCTCGGCGTCGGCAGCGCCGAGATCGGCCTCGCGATGACCGTCTACCTCGTCACGGTGGCCACGTTCATCCCCGTGGGCGGCTGGCTCGCCGGCCGATTCGGGCCCCGGTGGGTGTTCTGCGCATCCATTGTCGTCTTCACGCTCGCCTCCCTCCTGTGCGCTGCCGGCAGCAGCCTCCCGGCACTGGTGGCGGCGCGGGTCCTTCAGGGCCTCGGCGGGGCCATGATGGTCCCGGTCGGGCAGCTCATCGTCCTGCGCGCCGCGGACCGGCGCGATCTGCTGCGGGCCATCGCATGGATCACGTGGCCGGCGCTGCTCGCGCCCGTGCTGGCCCCGCTCGTGGGCGGGCTGCTGACCTCCTGGGCGAGCTGGCACTGGATCTTCCTGATCAACGTCCCGGTGGGCGCGGCGGCCCTCGTCGCGGCGCTGCGGCTCGTCCGCGACACGGAGACCGAACGCCGGTCCCTCGACGTGCCGGGGCTGCTGTGGTGCACGGTCGCCGTGTTCGGCCTGGTCGCCAGTCTGCAGCTCGTTCCGCACGCCGGATGGGCCGGCGCCGCGGTCGGGCTGCTGTGCGTCGCGGCCCTCAGCGGAGCCGTCGCCGTGCGCTGGCTGCTGCGCGCCGCGAACCCCCTGCTGGACCTGCGGGTCTACCGGATCGCCGGCTACCGGGCGGCGAACTCGGGCGGCTTCGTCTACCGGGCGGTCGTCAGCTCGGTCCCGTTCCTGCTGCCGCTGCTGCTCCAGGACGGATTCGGCCGGTCGCCCGTGGAGTCCGGTCTGCTCGTCACCGCGGTGTTCCTCGGCAACGTGGGCGTCAAGCCGGCCACCACCCCGCTGCTGCGCCGGTTCGGGTTCCGCACCGTCCTCATCGCCTCCGTGTCCGGCGGTGCGGTCTGCATCGCGACGTTCCTGCTCCTGGCTCCGGGCACGCCCCTGTGGCTCGTCACCCTGCTGCTGCTGGCCAGCGGGGCGCTGCGCTCGATCGGATTCACCGCCTACAACTCCCTGCAGTTCGCCGACGTGGAACCGGCGCAGATCTCTTCGGCGAACACCCTGTCCGCCACCAGCGCGCAACTGGCCACCGGGCTGGGGATCGCCGTGGGAGCCCTCGTCCTGCAGCTGGCCTCGGCCGCTGCCGGAATTCTCCCCGAGGCCGGAGACCTGCTCCCGTACCGGGCGGCCTTCGCCGTCATGGCAACCCTGCTCCTGCTGCCCCTGGTCAGTGCGCTGCGGCTCCCACCCTCGGTGGCCGAGCACGTCAGCGGGCACGCCACCACCGTCCCGGCGCCACCCCGCACCCCTTCAGGAAAGAGGACACCATGACCGCTCTTCCCGAACGCCCGCTCAGCGACGCCACGCCCCTGCCGGCCCTCGGCTTCGGCACCTTCCCGCACGAAGAGGCGGACTCCGCCGCAGTCACCGAGCACGCCCTGGACCTGGGCTACCGGCTGCTGGACACCGCCCTGAGCTAGGAGGCCACCGGGGTGACTCCGGCGGTGAACCAGATCGAGATGCACCCCTATTTCGGACAGCGCCCGCAGCGACAGTTCCACGCCGAGCACGGCATCCTCACACAGAGCTGGAGCCCGCTCGGGCGGGGCGGGGCCCTGCTGGCCGAACCGGCACTGGAGGAGATCGCCCGCGCCCACGGCGTCGGGACCGGTCAGGTCGTGCTGCGCTGGCACGTCCAGCAGGGGGTCGTCCCGATCCCCACCTCCGCGAACCCGGAGCGACGCCGCGTCAACCGGGAACTGGATTTCGAGCTCAGTCCCGAGCAGATGGCCGCCGTCGACAGGTTGGAGCAGGGTCGCATCTGGGGCCAGGACCCCGAGGAGTACGAGGAGTTCTGAGCCCCCGCTCCACCGGCCCAGGTGCGCGACAGGGCCCCCTCCACCCGGAGGGGGCCCTGTCGTCGTCCGTGGACGGTGTCAGCGCAGGGCGCCGACGGACGCGGCGGCGCCCTTCAGGACGCCGGCGGCGATCTCGAGGCCCTCGATCCGGCCCAGGGAGACGTCCTCGTGCTCGATGTTGACCGCCATGTCCGGGTCGACCTCGTGCAGCGCGGTGAGGAACTCGGCCCAGTAGGCGGTGTCGTGGCCGCGGCCCAGCGCCACGAAGTCCCACGCGGAGTCCTTCGGCCACTCGTTGGCCCACTCGTCGCCGCCGAGGTTGGTGCGGTCCTCCTCGGGGGAGAGGCGGCGGAAGCTGTTGTCCAGCACACCGTAGAGCGCGGCGTTGTCCTTGTTGATCCGCACGTCCTTCGCGGCCGCGTGGAGGATCAGCGGGCCGAGCTCGCGGACCACGGCGACCGGGTCCATCTGCTGCCAGAACAGGTGCGAGGCGTCGAGCTCCACCCCCACGTGGGTGGCCCCGGTCAGCTCGATGAGCTTGCGGACGTCGGCGGTGTTGAAGACGACGTTCTGCGGGTGCAGCTCCAGGGCCACCTTCACGCCGTGGTCGGCGGCCATCCGGTCGGTCTCCCGCCAGAAATCGGCGACGAGACCCCACTGGTAGTCCAGCACGTCCAGGGAGGCGGAGTTCCAGGCGTTGACGATCCAGTTGGGCACGGTGGCCCCGGGCTCCCCGCCGGGCAGCCCGGACATGGTGACCACCCGGGTCTGGCCCAGCCGCTCGGCCAGCCGGATGGAGCGGCGGATGTCCTCGGCGTGCTTCTCCCCGATGGCACGCTTGGGGTGCAGCGGGTTGCCGTTGCAGTTCAGCCCGGCGATCGACACGCCGGTGCCCTCGAAGATCGCGAGATAGTCGTCGCGGGCGGCGTCGCTCTCGAGGATCTGGTCCATGTCCGGGACGTGGACGGCCGGCAGGAATCCACCGGTGTTGATCTCGATGCCGGTCAGGCCGAGGTCGGCGATGACCTTCAGGGCCTCCGGGAGCGGGCGGTCGTGCAGGATCGCGTTGTAGACGCCGAGCTTCACAGGGTGACCTTCTTTCCGTGGTGGGTGGCGGACTCCACGGCCGCCCCCAGGATCTCCATGTTGTGCACGCCGTCCGCGAAGGAGGCGTTGCGCGGCAGCGAGGCGGACTCGTCCAGACCTGCGACCTCCTCGAGGAAGGCGCGGGCCTGGTAGCCGAAGGCGTCGTTCTGGCCGAAGCCCACACCGGGGGCGTCCATGGCCAGTCCCTGCGACAGGTAGGGGTGGCCGGGGCCGAGGTTGACGGTGCGGTAGCCGTTGGTGGCCTCGGGTCCGTCGGTGAGGAACAGCTCGATCTCGGCCGGGCGCAGCTGGTTGAACCGCGCGGCACCCTTCTCGCAGAACACCTCGAAGGTCAGCGTGTTGGGGTGCCCGGCGGCCACCCGGGAGACCTCGAGGCTGCCGGCGCCGGAGGCGAACTCCGCGGAGTAGGCGGCGTAGTCGTCGTTCTCGACCGGCTCGTGGACGTCGCTGACCTCCACCAGGTGGTGGCCGGTCACCGCGCCCAGGGGCAGGGGGCGTTCGGTGATGGTGGTGGCCAGGCGTCCGCCGGACACGGAGGCGATGTCGCCGCAGAGGAACTCCGCGACGTAGGCCAGGTGGCTGCCGACATCGGCCAGCGCCCCGGAGCCGGGGCCGCCCTTGTAGCGCCAGCTCATCGGGGCCTTGGGGTTGAACCCGTAGTCGGTCCAGTACCGGCCGCTGAAGTGCAGGACCTTGCCCAGGGTGCCGTCCTGGATCAGGTCGCGGATCGCGGCGATGCCGGGGGTGCGCCGGAAGGTGAAGCCGATCCGGGCGACGGACTGCGCCTGCTCGGCGGCGGCGGCCATGGCGCGGGCGTCCTCGAGGGTGTCGCTGAGCGGCTTCTCGCACAGCACGTGCTTGCCCGCCTCCAGCAGGCCCTCGACCGCCCGGCGGTGGAAGCGGTTGGCGATAACGACGCTGACCACGTCGATCTCCGGATCCTCCGCGACCGCCTCCCAGGACCCGACGGCCTTCTGGTAGCCGTAGCGGCGGGCCACGTGAGCCCCCAGGGTCTCGTTGACGTCGCCGACGGCCACGTAGCGCAGCGGGGGCAGGACGGGATCGTAGAGCGTGGGGGCCACACGGTAGGCGGCCGCGTGGGCCTGGCCTGCCATGCCGGCGCCGATGACGGCGATGCCGATGCTGTCGGTCATGTTTCTCTCCTGGACTGGGGACGGGACGGGGACGGTTCGGGAAAGGGGACGAACACGCACGAAGAGCGGCCGTCGCTCCGGGCCCTGTGGCACCGGTCACGATTGGAGCGCTCCAACGAGCGTAGGATCTTCTGCGGACCGGGTCAAGAGATTTGTCAGGACAAATTCGGGAGAGCGATCGGGGACAATGCTGTGGTGAACACTCGACCGCCCACCATCTACGACGTCGCCCGGAGCGCGGGCGTCTCCAAGTCCTTGGTGTCCCTCGTCCTGCGCGGCTCCCCCAGCGTCTCCGAGGCCCGGCGGACAGCCGTCCTGGAGGCGGTGGAGCGGCTGGGCTACCGCCCCAGCCAGGCCGCCGCGGCGCTGGCCGGGGCGACGACGCGCACCATCGGGGTGGTCATCGACGACTGGCGGAACCTGTGGTTCGTGGAGCTGCTGCGCGGTCTGCAGGAGGGCCTGGCGCCGCACGGGCTACGCATCGCGGTCGCCGACCACACGCTCAACGCGCACGTGGAGGCGCACCCGCTGGACGGCTTCCTGTCGATGCGCGTCGACGGGCTGGTGATCGCCACCGAGCCGACCGGGGCCATGCGCGTGCCCGAGGGACTGCCCGTCGTGGTGGCCGGCCACCGGGAGGGCGTGGTGCCGGGTGCCGAGGTCGTCGCCAACGACGACCGGCTCGGCGCGCGCCTGGCGACGGAGCACCTGATCGGCCTCGGCCACCGCGGCATCGGCCACCTCACGGGCGGCGGCGGAGCGGCCCGGCTGCGGGCGGAGGGCTTCGCGGCGGCGATGGCCGCGGCCGGCCTCGAGCCCCGCACCGTCGCCGGGCACGGTGCCACCACGGAGGAGGACGGCTACGCCGCCGCGGTGCGCCTGCTCGACGCCGCTCCGGAGACCACGGCGGTCTTCGCCGCCAACGACACCATGGCCATGGGGGCGCTCGCGGCGGCCGGTGAGCGCGGGCTGCGCGTGCCGCAGGAGCTCTCGGTGGTCGGCTACGACGACTCCCCCATCGCCTCCACCCATCTCCTGCGGCTGACCACCGTCGACAGCCGC